>CAYJHG010000186.1:0-3745 GCA_964369535.1 uncultured Desulfovibrionaceae bacterium | reverse complement strand
AACCTGTGCCATATACATTGGCCACGGCAGAACCGCTGATGGAACCAAAAAGGCAGGAGCTGACCACGGCAATTTGGGCTGGGCCACCGGGTTTTGTGCCCATGAGGGCGCGGGCCAAGTCCATAAAATAATCCCCGGCGCCACTTTTTTCCAAAAAACCACCAAAGATAAGAAATACGATAACAAAAGTGGCAGAAACGCCCAAAGGCATGGAGAAAATACCTTCATCGGTAAGATAGAGTTGTTCTACAATTTCAGGATATGAAAGAGATAAACCCTTTAAAATACCGGGTAAATAACTGCCAAAATGCATGTAGGCGGCAAATAAACCCGCAATGATAGAAAGAGGTAAACCCACTACACGGCGCGAACCTTCCAGCAAAAATACCACAAGCATGGCGCCTAGGCCAAATTGCGCTGTGGTAAGCGGGTCCACTTGCTGGATACGATTAACAATGTCGTTATAGTAGACAATGCTGTATATGCCAGGTGCTGCAGAAATAAGCCCCAAAATCCAGTCATACCAAGGAACTCGGTCTTGAGGGGCACTGGCGCAAAATGGAAACAGTATGTAGGTTAAGGGTAAAATAAGGGCTAAGTGAATACTGCGCTGTAAATACGCTTCAAAACTGCCTGTTGCTGCTGTGTAAAGGTGAAAAATGCCCACAATAAGTATGTATGCATAAAGAAATTTTTGTTGCCAACCGCTGAGTGTGCGCATATTTACATCCTCTTTTTAAAGCTTTAAATGCGGTAATTTGTGCATATATAGAATTGTGTATCGCCGCAATTATAATTTATTGGAAGGGAAACCAAATATGACAGGGGAAGAGCTTAAAAAGTTCTTCCCGCGAGTGCTGACTTTCGTCAGCGCTCCCGATAAATCAGGAATAGGGCGAGCTTTGCTTGCCCGTTAAATGACTGATTTTCGTGCCTTTCCGCTTGGCAGCTCAGCTGACAATAGCGGCGCAAAACCCACGAAGTGGGTTTTGTTGTTAAACAGGGGGAAGAGCTTAAAAAGTTCTTCCCCCAAAAGGTTTTGTATTAAACTTATGGAAGCAAAGACTTGTATGAATTATTTGCCTTCAACGCTCTTCCAGAATTTCACAGCACCAGGGTGTGCAGGAACGCCATTGGGTATGGCGGTCTTTGGTGAAAGTTCTTGAACATCCTTAACTGCATTGACCAAGGTGGCCTTATTTTCCCACATGGCCTTGCTTAAATTAAAGACAAATTCTTCGGGCAAATCCTTACGGATAACAATACTTGTGTAATCGCCCACAGTTTTCACAGGCTCAGTTACGCTTTTGTAAACGTCTGTAGGAATTGTGTGGGTAGTTGTGCCATAAGCTTTGCTTACAGCGTCAAGAGCTTCTTGTTCTACAGCCAAAATGCGCACAGGCACGCGGCTTTCAATATTCATTATAATAGAAGCAATTTGCCCAACAGAAAAGGCAAATACGTCGATGTGGTTATCTGCAATAAGGTCAGCACCGCCGTCGTAAGAGGCGTATTGAATGGCCCAATCTTTATCATTTTGTAATTTATCAAAGTTGGTGGAATAGCCCTTGTCAAAAAGAACTTTTACCAAGAATTGTGAAGCTGTTCCTGGCTTTAAAGTGGCAAAGCGCACAGGTATCTTTTTTTCTAACAATTGGCCAACGGTGGTGATATTGTGTTTTTTGGCAAAATCTTCGCGCATGATAAAATAGGTAACTTGCGTGTACATATTAGCAAAAACTACTGCATTATCAATAGTTTTTCCGCGGAAGTCTTCAGCGCCAGCAACGGCAGCACCTATGAAAGAGGTTACGGTAAAGCCCAAGTCGCCCTTACGAGCATTTGCATTAATAATATTGGAAACGCCACCACCGGTGCTATTGGTGGTTTGCACAAAGTTTTTGGTCCACATTTCAGAAAGCGCGGTTCCAAGGGCAAACCAGTTGCCTCCGGGAGGGCCTGCCATAAAGCGCAAGTGAGTTGGCGTTTCTGCTTCTGCAGCATGTGACACGGAGGAAGCCATAGACATAACACCAAACATAAATGCGCAACAAATAACCAGTAAACGTTTCATTGGAACTCCTTATGTGAATAGTATTAATGGCCTGAAAATACAGTCCCATGTTGCTATTGTGCACTACGTCACAGAAAAAAGCAAGTTTTTTCGTAATTAAAGACATACCTTAGGGAAAATATACATTTTAGAAAATCCTTATGTTCTAAAAATCCTTTAGGCTTATGGGCTTTATAAGCGTTTTAAGATTTAAATACGACATTCTGAGTTGTTTGTCTTTTGGCAAAATTTTATGGATTGCACCCTAAAGGGTATAAACCGCGTCGCTTCGCTCCTCGGGTCTACCTGCAATGACTCTCGATGCAACGAAGGTCATTGCGAGCCCCTAGCCGTTAGCGAACGATAGTGAGCTTTTACGGATAGGTAGCGTGGCAATCCATGCCTTTTCAACTCAGAAAGTCATCATTTGCAATAAAAAAGGTGTGCGCCATGGGGCACACACCTTTTTATGTGAAGAATTATATGCGAGTTATCGCATTAGTTCTGGTAAGAATGTAATGATACCCGGGAAGTAGGTAAGAAGCACAAGGTCTACCAAGAGCATAATAAGATATGGCATTACCTTGGCCGTTACTTTGTCAATGGAAATGCCGGTAATGGATGAAACAATGAAGAGGTCAAGCCCCACAGGTGGGGTGATGCAACCAATGGCAAGGTTTACAACCATGAGCACGCCAAAGAACATGGGGTCAATACCCATACCTATTGCAACGGGAAGTAGAATAGGTGTTAAAATAACCACTGCAGCCGAAGCATTGATAAGTGTGCCGATGAATAGCAATAGCACGTTTACAAGCATCAAAAATACTACAGGATTGGTCGTAATGGTGCTAAAGCTTTGTGCCAAAATATGCGGCACTTGGGCATGGGTTAAAATCCAGCCAAAAACGTTGGCTGCACCCACAACAAACATAATCATTGTAGTACTATAAGCGGCACTTAAGAGGGTTTTAGGTAAATCTTTAAGTGTTAATTCCTTATAGATAAAAAAGCCCACAAAAGCGCCATACACGGCAGCTACAGCAGCGGCTTCTGTGGGGGTAAAAATACCACCATAAATACCGCCAAGAATGATTACAGGCATCATAAGCGCCCAAAAGCATTCACGGAAAGAGCTTATTACGCGTGAAATAGAAAAAGAGCCTTCGCCTTGATAGCCATTCTTTTTAGAAATAACCCAGCTGACCAAGCACATGGTCAGACCCATAAGTATGCCCGGGGCAAAACCTGCAAGGAAAAGATCGGCAATGGATGTATTGGCAATGGAGCCATAAACAACCATGGTGATGGAAGGCGGAATAACAATGCCCACAGTACCACCGCTGGCTACAACTGCTGCTGCAAAAGAGCGAGGATAACCGCGTCTTTCCATTTCATCAATCATGGCAGCGCCAATGGCGGCCGTTGTGGCTGCAGAAGAGCCGGAAAGGGCGGCAAAAAACATGCCGGCCACTGCCACAACAAGAGCAAGACCCCCTGCAAGCGCACCCACTAAAGACATGGAAAAGTCAACAATGCGTTTGGTTACGCCGCCGGCAGACATAAAAGCACCTGCTAGCATAAAGAAAGGCACAGCCATAAAAGAAAAAGAATCCACCGAAGTGAACATGCGCTGCACCACAACGATGAGTGGCATATCCATTACTGCATACAATACAATGGCAGAAGAAA
>CAYJHG010000185.1:0-3775 GCA_964369535.1 uncultured Desulfovibrionaceae bacterium | reverse complement strand
ATAAGGCTCCAGCTCATGGAAGGGCATGCACAGTGAAAAATATCCTCACTAAAAATGAGCAAACACATGATATTAAAAACAAAAACAATAACAATTATATGTAAAAACGCAAAGCAGTAACCAATGTCTGATACATTTAAACAATTTATTTTTTATATAATCATAGGAGCAAGCGGCGTAACTATTGATTTTATTTTTTTTAATATATTAATTTACTTTAAAGTTCATTATATACTAGCAAACTGTATTTCTGTTTCGTCTGGTATTATCAATAACTTTTTTCTTAACAGAAGGTTTACTTTCAAAAAAAATGATAAATCTGTACAGCGCTTTATATCATTCTTTTTAGTTGGACTATTTGGATTGCTGCTTTCTTCACTCATTTTATTTACTAATCAAAATTATATTCATATGGATGTTGTTGTTGCAAAAATTATATCTATTGTACTCATAGCCTTTATACAATTTACCTTAAACAAAATCATTACCTTTGCATAAATTATGGAGCAAAACATGTTTGACTTAGTAGTAGTTATACCGGTGTATAACGAAGATGAAGTAATTTTAGACGTAATACACGACTGGAAAAATGTTCTTGGGCAATTAAATATAAATTATCGTATTAGCGTATATAATGATGGCTCAAAGGATAATACGCAGCAAGTTTTAGAAACTGCTTTTGGTAACGACACCACAGTAGACTTGATATATAAAGAGAATTCCGGCCATGGCCCCACTATTTTACAGGGATATTTGGCATATATACACAAAAGCCAATGGCTTTTTCAAGTAGACTCTGACAACGAAATGCCAGCCAGTCAATTTGCTTCTTTATGGAAAGCGCGTGAACACTATGACTTTTTGCTTGGAAGGCGCGCAGAAAGAGAGCAAGCCCTTTCCAGAAAATTGACCAGCCTTTTTTCACGATTGACCGTAAAGTTGTTTACGAAAGCATCTTGTTATGATGTAAACTCACCATTTCGCTTGATGCGCAGCGAATGTTTTGCGCAGTTTTTACCTTGCTTACCCTTAAATACCAGTACACCCAATGTTATACTTTCTGGCCTTGCTGGCATGCATAAATTGCGTGTGGTAGAATTTCCCGTTAAACACACCAACCGTACCACAGGTGAAGTGTCCATAAAAAAATGGAAACTTTTTAAGTTTGCCGTTAAAGCTTTTTTCCAAACCATATCAGTGCTGACTAAAGAACACTTAAAACATCGCGCATAGCAATCTAACAAATTCTTGCTTTTACAAAAAAGCCCTGCATTTTTAAACATGCAGGGCTAAATTTCTTTAACAAGCTTTTAAAAAATTATTTTCCATATGCCTTTAATTGGGCAAAGCTCGCACCGCCAAAGCCTTTTGCCGTGGGCAAGGGCGTTGTTGGGGCAGGGGTTGGCATGCCTGCTTGCACTTGTTGTGTTGTTACACTTTGATTAGTAGCAGGGGCAACCGGCGCACTTTGACCAACGGCTTGGCTTTCAGCTTGAGTGGGCATGCTTTGTGCTGCTAAGGGTGTTTGCGTTGCCACCTTGGGGGCATCTGCTATAGGCATTGTCGAAGTGGCTTGTGCTACAGGAGCAGCTTGAGCGGCAGGAGCTACTCCTGTTTGCACCGGAGCAGGTGCCATACGTTGCATTTGCCCATAGGCAGCTCTGGCTTGCAATTGACCCAACTGTCCGGGGACAGGCCTTGCTGCATTATTGGTGGGCACTGCGGCGCGTTGAAACATGCTTGCATCGGAATTCATTTTAGTAGCAATTTGTGCTGCCACTTGTCTGGCTTCGGGAGTGGTAATAATTTCTGCATAGGCATTGCGCAAGCCCGACAAAATATCTGCCACACCGTCAAGCTGTTCCACATTCATTTTGAGGTTAGCTTGTAAAAGGCGTGTGGTGCATAAAAAATAGAGGTTATTCAAATTTTCGGCAAGGGTGCCACCCTTTTCTAAGTTAAGGGTGTTTGAAAGTTCATTAACAATATCAATTACCTTAGAAATAAGTAAGCCTTTGGCAGCATAGTCTTTTTCAATCATTTTTTCTCTTGCTTGTTGCAAAAATTTTAAGGCACCGTCATAGAGCATGAGCAAAAGTTGCCCTTGATCTGTTGTGCTTACCTTGGTTGCCAAATACGCTTGTGTTGCCTTATTCATAGTGTAACCTCTATTATACTAATTGAGCTAATTGTTGATTTAATACTTCCATTTGCCCGTCATAAGCACCAAGCAGGGTGTCTAGGCGCGAAAATTTCATTCTTTGGGTTTCTTCCCAGCGGTCAAGCCTGTCCATTTCCCACTCAATTCTTGTGTCAAGAGCATCAATCAATTCTTGATAGCCGTTTTGCGCTATCATCAATCCACCATTATCGGCACCTAAGCTAGGGTCTGTAGGGCTAGGCGGATAATATTTTAATTCTGCCGCAAAAAAATCTTCCAACTGCCCCACTTTGCCTTGCTGCAAGGAAACGGTGCCCGTGTAAGAGCCTGCAGTTAAGTTATCGACAGTTATGCTCATACCAGCCGCAGGGCTGTCACCGCCAACGGTAAAGGTGTTGGGATTTAGATCACTGCCACTGGCGGGAGAGCCGCCAATCATCACATTGGTGATATTTCCCGTAGCGTCGATATCATAAGACACATCATACGTGCCATAGTCGGTCATGCCGTCAATGTGGTTCACATATCTAAAATTGGCCGAAGACGAAGTTCCCACACCGTCATTGGAAAAGAAGGCTATGACATCTTCTAGGTTATTTTCAATGGCATTATCAAAAAGTTCTTGGTCAATGGCCTGCATTTCTGTGGTTAAGCCATGGGGTGCTATGGCAAATTGCCCATGATTTGCGTCGCCTTCGTCTGTAACGATTTTAATGCCCATTTGCGCCAAAGAAGACACAAAGTCGCCCGAAAATAAATCATTGCCGGTTATGGGTTGAAAGCCCGGGGGGTTGCCTGACATTTCACTGCTTAGGCGTGAGGTAAAAAGGTTTATGCTATAATCACCTGTAAGCGGCCCAGATGTGGTGCTGCCCACGCCCTCTTCACTATATGAGTCAGTGGGTTCAGTGGTAACGGCGGTAAGATCCTGTACTTTTTGTATAACACTATTGATACTGTCTAAAAAAGTCTGAATATTGGCCTTCACCGATTCGGTATCAGAAGCAATGGTGATTTGCACCTCTGCTTCATCTTTAAGGGTTAGGGTAACACCTTCAAGCACGCCCGTCACTTCATTGGTGCTGGAAGTGAGCAATTGCGGCCAGTTATCAATATAAAATTCTGCATCTTGCGCTTCTTGCACAGCCCATGCGTCTGAACCGGTAATTCTGCCACTGGGCAAAAGTCCCGTAACAGAGCTGGTCATGCTTGACACATTATTCAGCTGTATTTCACTGGAAGCTGCCGCTAAATCACCTTCCACTGTGCCCGGCACTGCCGTATTAAGCGCAGAGTATACATCGGCCATATTTTGGCTTTTATTAACAGTAATTTCTTCAACACTTCCATCACCCATGGTAAAATTAAAGGTGAGTGTATCCGGTAACACGCCAGATTGTATGGGAGTGTCGGCACTTGACACCGTGGCCGTAAATGTGGACGTGGGCCAAGTAGTTGTGGCAGCGGGCGGTGTGCCCGAAGAATCTGTGGCCGTGAGTGCATTTATGTCTTTTAAGCCTGAAATGGTAATGTCGGTGCTTGATTTATCTTCAGCAATGCTACCATTGGCCGTATAGCCCATTTGCCCAAGCTTTGTTAAAATATCTGTTTGCT
>CAYJHG010000184.1:1717-3780 GCA_964369535.1 uncultured Desulfovibrionaceae bacterium | reverse complement strand
AAAAAGTAAGGCAAATACACCTTTCCCTTTTTGGAGGTTATAAATCATGTACGCAATAGTTGAAGCCTGCGGAAAACAATTCCGCGTTGAAGAAGGCAGTAAAATTGTCCTTGATCTGCTAAAAGCTGAAGTTGGCAGTGAAGTCGTTTTTGACAAAGTTCTTATGCTCGGCGGCGGCGACTTTAAAATTGGCGCTCCCTATGTGCCAAACGCTTCTGTAAAGTGTGAAGTGTTAAGCCACAGCCGCGGCGAAAAAATAATGGTATTCAAGCGCTGGCGTCGTAATGACTCACGCAAGCTTCGTGGGCATCGCCAAGATTTAACAACGATTAAGGTTACTGGCATATCTGCCTAAACCTTAAGAATAGGAGCATACGTCATGGCACATAAAAAAGCAGGCGGGTCATCGCGCAACGGTCGCGATAGTGAAGGGCAAAGACGCGGTGTCAAGCGCTTTGGCGGTCAAGCTGTATTGGCCGGCAATATCTTGGTACGCCAATTGGGCACACGCATCTTCCCAGGCCAAAATGTTGGCATGGGCAGAGATTTTACCCTTTTTGCCAAGATTGACGGCGTTGTAAAATACGAAAAATTCATTCGTAAACGTCGCGTTCTTACCAGAGTAAGCATTGTAGAAGCAGCCACAGCCTAAGGGCATGGCCAAAAAACTACAAATACTCTAAGCAAATTTATAGGGTAATAATTACCCTTGTAGCCCTTAAATTTACTTTAGCCGCAATGGATATTCCTTTGCGGCTAGTAGAGTTTGTACTTTTTTCCATTTTTTCGTAAGATTATTTTGTAAGGTTATAGAGTGTATTATGCGATTTGTTGACGAAGCTACAATTACCGTTCGTGCTGGCAAAGGCGGCCATGGTTGCGTTTCTTTTAGGCGCGAAAAATTTGTGCCCCGCGGTGGCCCTGACGGCGGCGACGGCGGCGATGGCGGCAGTGTGCTTGTGCGCGCAGATACGCGTCTCTTGAGCCTATACGATTTTCGTTTGAAAAAACATTATGAAGCCCCAAACGGCCAGCCTGGTATGGGCAGCCAATGTAACGGCAAGAAAGGTGAACACCTTATTTTGCACCTTCCCGAAGGCACTCTCATCTATGAGCAAACTCCTGAGGGCGAAGTCCTTATAGCTGACCTTACAGACCCTGAAGCAGAATTTGTACTGGCCGTTGGTGGACGTGGCGGCAAGGGCAATGAACACTTTAAATCAAGTACCATGCGCGCGCCGCGTTTTTCACAGCCCGGCGAAATGGGCGAAGAACGTTCTTTGCGCCTTGAACTTAAAATATTAGCTGACGCTGGCCTTGTGGGATTGCCCAATGCCGGAAAATCTACATTTATTTCACAAGTTTCTGCTGCAAGACCTAAAATTGCGGCCTATCCCTTCACCACACTCATCCCAAACCTTGGAGTTATGATCGACGAATATGATCCAGGCAGGCGCATGGTCATTGCAGACATTCCAGGGCTCATTGAAGGGGCGCATTTGGGTCAAGGCCTTGGTACGCGCTTTTTAAAGCATGTGGAACGCACACGTTTTATTGTGCATATCTTAAGCGTTGAAGATATTGACATTAATGACCCATGGGCCGGTTTTGACCTTATCAATGCAGAATTGCACCAATTTGACGCAGCTTTAAGTGAGCGCGTGCAAGTGGAAGTTATCAATAAAATGGATTTGGCCAGCGAAGACATGCACCTTGCCCTGAAAGAAAGAGCCGAAGCCGACGGACGTGCCATATTCTTTATTTCTGCCATGCACGGCCAAGGCGTTGAAGAACTTGTGGCGCATATCTGGAAGATGCGCGACGCCCTTGATTTCAATGCACCTTTCTTGCATTTTCAAGAAGTTGTTGCCGAAGAAGAAGAATTTGAAGATATTGAAGTGGAGTACACAAGGGAATAGAAAGTCGTAAGCAAACGATTTTTTTTGTAACTTTTGTCAACACTAAGTAAGAATCCACCAGCCTAGCTGGTGGTTTTTCTTATGCGCCTATAAGGCTCTCCTACCAGCTGCCCCCTAGCAGGGGCGTTTTAAAGGCCTGACATC
>CAYJHG010000184.1:0-1707 GCA_964369535.1 uncultured Desulfovibrionaceae bacterium | reverse complement strand
CATAAAGTAAGCGCTGTGCTAAATTTTCATCATGCAATATTATCTCTTATGCAGCATAAACACTATGCTGCATTTTTTTATATCACAGCAATGGCCTTGAAAAAAAGTTTTTATAATAACTAGATAGCAGTACATTTTCGTATGACTTGCATTATACTGAAAAGCAAGCTATAGTAAGTTATAGCTAGTTATAGCTAGTTATAGCATAAATCGACTATAACCCACTATAAGCTACTATAACTTGCTATAACTTGCTATATGGTGTGCATATGCTCTTTTGTTTTTTCGTATATTTAGCAATTTAGGTGATATTTATGGATAATATGCTTAATCCCTTTTCTCCAGGTGCGGGCACTCCACCACCAGATTTGGCCGGAAGAGAAAAAATACTTGAAGCGGCACAAATTTTACTCGGGCGCACCCTTAAGCAAAAACCAGAAAAAAGCTTATTTATCACGGGACTGCGGGGCGTTGGCAAAACTGTATTACTCAATACTATACATGAACAAGCCGACACCTTGGGCTATAAAACATCTATGATTGAAATAGCAGAGCAAAAAAACTTTGCAGAGCAGTTGATTCCCGAAATTCGACGAATTTTATTGGAACTCAATGCAAAAGCCAAGGCCATCGATGTGGTTAATCGAAGCCTGCGCGTATTGCGAAGCTTCATAAATTCTATTAAAATAACTATAGATAATAATACTTTTGGCATTGATATTGAGCCAGAATTAGGCTCTGCCGACAGTGGTATATTAGAGTTGGATTTGACAGCACTTTTTGTTTCCATTGGTAAAGCTGCCAAAGAAAATCACGTCGGAATTGCTCTTATTTTTGATGAAGTGCAATACTTGCACAACAACGAATTGGCGGCCTTGGTTGCAGCCATGCATAAAATGCAACAACTACAACTGCCAGTCGTTATAGTTGGCGCGGGCTTACCTACTCTTTATGGTATATTGGGCGATGCTAAATCCTATTCAGAACGTCTTTTCAGTTTTCCCGCCATAGGGCCTCTTTCGCAAAAAGAATCCATTGACGCCATTCAAAACCCTATTATCAAAGAAGGTGAAAGCATTACTGCCGAGGCTCTTCAAAAAATATATGCAATAACTCAAGGCTATCCATACTTTATTCAAGAATGGGGTTATCAATCATGGAATATCGCACAAAAATCCCCCATAACAGAACAAGATGTTTTGCAAGCAACGCATTTAGCCGAAAAACGCCTCGACGAAAATTTTTTCCAAGTACGCTTCCATCGCCTCACCCCTAAGGAAAAACGTTATCTACGCACCATGGCAGGGCTTGGTGCAGAACCACAGCGTTCGTCAGACATTGCTCTGGCCATGGACGTAAAAAGTAGTGCCCTTGGAACCATACGCGAAAATTTGATCAGAAAGGGCATGATCTATTCACCCAAATATGGATATGTGGCATTTACCGTACCGCTTTTTGACGACTTCATGTGTCGTATCATGGCGAACCTACAGGATGTTTTTGAGTAAACTTGCGGGATGATGTCAAAAGCGTGGAAAAAGGAATTATAAAAGGGGGAACGGTCAGTCCCCCCTTTTTTAACTATTCATAAAGAACATGTGGCTCTTATGACCCATACCACGACAAAAAGCCATTTGGCGCAGTAGATGGTGCTTTTAAGCCGTTATGTTATTGTGTTTTTTCAACAGCTTCCTCAACAACGGCGTC
>CAYJHG010000183.1:0-3790 GCA_964369535.1 uncultured Desulfovibrionaceae bacterium | reverse complement strand
CTGACCAAGAAGCCCTTACACTTAATCTTGTGCTTAAAGCCGACGTACAAGGCTCCCTTGAAGCCATTACCGAAGCCCTGGTTAAAAAGAGCACAGAGAAAGTGCGTATCAACGTGGTGCATGGCGGTGCCGGTGCCATTTCTGAATCGGACATATTATTGGCTTCGGCTTCACATGCCATTATTATTGGCTTTAACGTGCGCCCCACAGCCAAGATTAAAGAAGTTGCCGAACACGAAAATGTGGACATACGCTTCTACGATATTATCTACAAGCTTGGCGACGACATCACCAGTGCCATGAAGGGCATGCTAGCCCCTGTGCAGCGTGAACAATATCTTGGTCAAGCAGAAGTGCGCGAAACCTTTAGCGTGCCCAAGGTGGGTGTTATTGCCGGTTGCCATGTGGCCGATGGCAAGGTTACGCGCAATGCCGGTATTCGTCTTTTACGCGACGGCGTTGTGGTCTACACAGGTAAAGTATCGTCCTTAAAGCGCTTTAAAGACGATGCCAAGGAAGTGCTCAAAGGATATGAATGCGGCATTGGCCTTGAAAACTATAATGACATCAAAGTGGGCGACATCCTAGAATCATTTGAAATGATTGAAGAAGCCGCAACCTTATAACAATATATACTTGTACTGGAGGAGTTTTTCTCCTCCAGTACGCAACATTGCAAAACTTGTTATTATATTTATGAATATGCTTGTGGCCGTGCTTACGGTAGAATATACCCTGCACGGAAATGACTCCTTAAAAGGCAAAAGGCGTATAGCCAATAGCTTAAAGCAAAAAGTGCGCAACACTTTTAATGTGGCCATAGCCGAAGCAGGTACGGCCGATTCGCTCACGCGGCTTAGGCTAGCAGTTGTGAGTATTTCCAACGAAGAAGCGCACTTACAAAGCCGTATGCAAAAATGCCTTTCTATGATGGAAGCCACTTGTGCCGAAGAAATGGTATACAGCGATCTAGAAATTTATGCCGCCGGTAATTAATCAACTATGGAATATATAAAAGACTTATTCTCTCAAACTCGCTATGCAAACGCTGTAAAAATAGCAGAAGTATTGCGCAAGCACAAACGCATTTGCCTATGCGCTCACGTCAATCCCGATGCCGATGCCCTTGGTTCTATGGGTGCCTTGGCGCATGGCTTAAAGCAACTTGGAAAAGAAGTCATTCTTTGCAATGCTTCCGGTCTGCCAGCCTACCTTGAATGGCTACCCCTAACAGGGCGAGTGCACAAGCAGCTTTATGGCACGAAATTTACACCAGACCTTGTGGTGGTGCTTGATTGCGGCGATGCCGAACGTTTAGGCTCCCTTAAAGAAAGCCTTTTAAAGTACCCAAGTATCAATATTGACCACCACATGCACAACCCACAATTCGGCTCCATTGATAATTGGACAGATCCAGACATGGCGGCTGTGGGGCTTATGGTGGCGGCCATTCTTTATGCATTGGAAATTCCATTGCAAGGAGACGTAGCCACTAACATCTATGCAGCTCTAAGCTCCGACACGGGTAGCTTTAGCTTTGACAATACCACCGAAGATGCGCTTTTGCTCACCTCCTATTTGGTAAATCAGGGATTAAAAATTGCGACTATTCGTCAACATATGGACAATCAATGGAGCCTTGGGCGCATGCGCCTTTGGGGCACATTAACTGAAAGCCTTCGCCTTGAGCGTCAGGGCAGTATTGCCATAGTCAGCGTTCCCAAAAAACTTTTGCAAAAGCATAAAGCCACCAAGGAAGATTTAGAAGGGCTTGTGGAACATTTGCGCCGCTTGCAAGGTGTACAAGTATCTGCTTTATTACGAGAAGATGCGCCAGACCAATGCAAGGTAAGCTTGCGCTCCACAGGGCCTATTGACGTGCGTGCCATATGCGCCCATTTTGGCGGTGGCGGTCACCGCAATGCAGCAGGCGCCACTTTGCAGCACGACTTAGAAAAAAGCCGTGATCTTTTAATTTTACAGATAAAAACATGGCTGGACGAAAATAACGTTTAAAGCTAGAATTGCGCTCCCATGTCAGAATTACAGCCAGAGAAAAAACAAAAAATAGCCCAAGCTCACGGAGTTTTGGTGCTCAATAAGCACAAAGGCCCCACCTCTGCCCGTTGCATATCGGCTTTAAAAAGGCTTGGGCAAAAAAAAATTGGACATGCCGGAACCCTTGACCCCATGGCTGAAGGTGTGCTCTTGGTATTGCTTGGGCAAGCCACAAAAATTTCTGGGCACCTTATGTCTGACGGACTCAAGGTATACAAAGGCACCTTGCGTCTTGGGCAACAAACTGATACTTGGGATGCCGAAGGCAACATTGTGGCAGAAAGCCCTTTTGAACATTTACAAAATACAGACATACAAGAGGCCATCATGCAATGGCAGGGGCATTCTTCGCAAATAGTTCCGCCCTATTCAGCAGCCAAGCACCAAGGCCAACCCTTGTATAAATTAGCAAGGTCTGGTAAGGAAACACCAGTCAAGGTTAAGGATATAGAAATTTCTCGTGTGGAAGTGCTACACATGGACCTTCCATACATAAGCTTTCGCGTAGAGTGTAGTTCTGGCACCTACATACGCTCCCTGGCCCACAGCTTGGGGACGCGACTAGGGTGCGGCGCTGTGCTAACAGAACTTACGCGAGAATACAGTCACCCCTTTGGTCTTGAGGTGGCACATACCTTAGAGGAAATTGCTGCAAACCCAGAATTTTTGCAGCAATGGCTCATGCCCATACCAAAGGCTCTTCCCCATTGGCCCATAGTCACATTGACTGCAAGCCAAGAGGCTGAGCTTAAAAATGGACACCCTATACCCCATGTGGAAGCAGTGGCGCAAAGCACACGCAACCATAAAGAAAGTATAGATACAAGCATGAACACTCCTCTTCAGGTAGAACCTGACAAAGCCATTTTATGCGCTGTGTCGGGCGAACCCTTGGCTCTTGCCCAAAAAAAAATGGTGCAAGATAAGCCCATGTGGACCATATTGCGAGGACTGTGGACTACTGACTGATGTATGCGGTAACCTTAAGGTTTAACTGCTGATCAGCCTTAACATTCTATCCATATTGGAGAATTGCTGTGGCTATGAAAGCTGATGAAAAGAAAGTTGTTATTGACTCCCATGCAAAGCATGAAGGCGACACCGGATCCCCCGAAGTGCAAGTGGCTCTTTTGACCGCTCGCATCGAAAGCCTTACCGGTCACTTTAAAGAGCACAAAAAAGACTTTCACTCTCGTACCGGTCTTTTAAAGATGGTAAGCCAACGTCGTAAGTTGCTTAACTACTTAAAAAAGAAAGACGTTCAGCGTTATCGCGCACTCATCGAAAAACTCGGATTGCGCAAATAGGAATTTATGGGCAGTACATACTGCAAATTTGTACTGCCCATATACCGTATACTGTTGTCATAACAACTAAAAGCTCTGTATGCAGTGTCAGAGCGGGCAACAAAAAAATGTATTACCGCAGTTCAAAAGGGGGGGCCGGGAATGGTGGCGAAACGGAGCATAGCTTCGACAATTCGTTGGCATCCCCGGAATCCCCTTTTATGCAAAGGAAAAAACATGCAAGATATTTTTAATCCCACACGTTTAAGCGCCATGCTTCAAGGCAAAGAAATTATTTTTGAAGTGGGCCGCTTAGCTAATCAAGCTCACGGTGCCGTTTGGATCCAATGCGGCGGCACAGTGGTTCTTGTGACCGTGTGCTCGCAAACCCTAGAAGCTGAAAAAGGAATTTTCCCTTTAACAGTTGAATATTCAGAAAAAATGTA
>CAYJHG010000182.1:0-3832 GCA_964369535.1 uncultured Desulfovibrionaceae bacterium | reverse complement strand
GTTCCGGCAGCCCAACCAAGTTCGTCGCCATCACCCATGAAGGAAGTGAAGTTAGAAGTAGCATTGAAGTAAGGCATCATTTCAGAGCCATTTTCTGCGTCTGAATCATCGCCAGAGCCATACCAAGCGAAGAGACCTGGGGTACCCCAATCCATCTTGTATTCTACAAGGGCTTTGGCAATCCAGCCGCTGCGACGTACGTCCCAGTTATCAGCAGCAGCGCCGAAATCTGTGGTACCAAGGTAACCTGTGTCACCATAGTTTAAATCAAATTCAAAGTTCCAGTTATTGGCGGTGAAGGTTACAGGGATACCGGCCCAAATGGCAGTGCCATAGCTTGGTTGATCTTTAAGAGCAACGCCACCCACGTTGGCAGCAATACCATAAGGCAACATGCCAAGACCTAACTTTGTGGCAGTAGCGGCTTTATACCCATATTGAGGTACGCCAGCTGCATTTGCATTGTAATAATTACGTGAACTATACAAAGAGTTTTCGCCAATGGCAGCAGCTGCAATCCAAGGAGTTACAGACCAGCCATTACCGGAAATGGGCACCATAAGGGCAAATACGTCTACGTTATCAAGGAAGTTAGCGTCATCGACATCATTTCCCCATTGGTCAGTTTCGCCACCATAATTGTCATTGTAAGGACGAGCCCAAGCAGCTGCAATGCTAACATTGTCGTTGATCTTATAAGAAGCAACGATACCAGCTACGTCATCGTCAAGCACCATGGGGCCACCGGCAGCGTTAGGCAAGGTTAAGCCTTGGATACCCATGCGGAAGGAAAATTCAGTGTTTGGCACATACCAGTCGATGTAAGCGCGTTTCAATTCAACGATTTTGCCGTCGGCGCCAAGGGCACCGCCGCTTCCGCTATTACCCCATTGAGTTTCACCCATTTCAAAGAATACGGTGCCGGAAAGGGATTCAGAAGCAATCATTTCCAATTGCAAGCGCACACGTTGTTGCGCTACAAATGTGTCATTGCCATTTCTTTCGCCAAGAAATTGGGTGTCGGTTACGCCAAAGCCAAAGTTGAATTGGCCTTTAGCTTTGAATTCAATGGCAGATGCGCCTGTGGCAGCGCCGAGCAACATGCCGGCGGTGAGTAGTAAAGTAAGACATTTTTTCATAATATTCCTTCCTAGTTAAGATGTATGGTTGCTCTTTTTTTTGCATGAATAAAAGAGCAACTCATTAAAAATTTTTTTTACACAATGCCGCTTAGGAGCCACTGTCGCACACCTTAATGAAAAATGCAAGCTTTTTGGTAAAAAAAATTTTACCAGAATTTTTTATAGCATGGCCTACACGCGGTCGCAATAACTGTTTTCTAAAAATTGTTCCAAATTGCTATCCATTTCTTGTATATGGTCTTTTAAGGCAAAATCTTTTTGGCACTGCCCGCAGCGCATAAGCACTTTACGTCATGCCTTCACAGCCATAAGCGGTGCGCCACATAGTTTACACGGTATAGTTGTTTGAACTTCACGCGAAAATTTTACCGGAAAAAATTGCATACAACCCTACCTCAAATTATTTATAAATTTTTCGAGCAAATTGCCCACCGGAAACATAAAAGGTATTTTCCACAATAAAAATAGCATGCTCATCTATATTAAATACTATAGACTCAAGCTGCTTTAAGGCCATATTGTTGGTAACTGTGAGCAAGACTTCTTTATCATTGCCAAGATAACCACCCTTACCACGCATAAGCGTTACCCCAAATTGCTGCGAAACCATTATGGCTTCACAAAGTCTCTCACCCTCACTAGAAATGATAATGACCATCTTGCGTTGGTTAAACATGCGCAAAACAGCTTCCAATACATTGGCATTTATGAAGATCATAATAGTTGAGGCTATGATGGTGTCTATGGCTATGCCCATGAGCAAAGCCCCTATAAAAAGGCATATATTAAATGTAAAGCTAAATCGACCCACAGAAATATTCCAGCGTTCGCGCAAAGCAACAGCTATAATATCTGTACCTCCGGCACTACCCAAGCTGCGTAACATGGTGCCACCGCCAGCCCCCATGAGCACGCCGGCAAGCACTGCCGCGTGCAGCGGGTCTTGCACCGGAATTTCAAAAGTAACCAAGGCACCAAAAAGCGATGTGGCCGCAACTGCATATATCGAATAAAGTAAAAATATCCTACCCACAAAAAACCAGCCCACAATACATACGGGAATACAATATATGGCATACCATATAGGCACACTCAATAATCCTGTGCTGTAGAGGGTGATCATAGACATACCCACAACACCGCCGGAAACAAAACCATGCGGCACAGCCACAGCTTGCACACCCACGGCATAAATGGCACTGCCAACGGTAAGCAACAGCAAGTTCCACCACACAGCTTCGGCGACTTTTGGATTATAAGTATTTTTTAAAGGCATAATGTACCTCAAAGTTTTATAAAATTGACCACAGCATACGTGTTGCCATAACAATTAAAAAAACGGCAAAAAATCGCTTGAGCAACTGCACTGGCAATCTGTGCGCAAGCTTAGCCCCCAAGGGAGCAGTAAAAAAACTGGCCGCTGCCAAACCCAAAAATGCCACCACATGTACATAGCCCAAAGCCCCTTGCGGTAAATTTGGCATGCTAAAACCACCCACAATATACCCTATGGTGCCGGCCACTGCTATGGGAAAGCCTATGGCTGAAGAAGTTCCCACAGCCGTATGAATAGGCACGGAACAATATGTCATAAACGGCACAGAAAGACTGCCACCACCAATGCCTACAAAACTTGACAAAAGCCCAATAATACCGCCCATACCACTCATGCCAAAAGTTCCAGGCAAAGAACGTGCAGCACTCATTTTTTTGGCGAAAAGCATTTCTAAGGCCACAAGATACAAAAAAATCACAAAAAAAGTCTTCAAAGGCGCAAAAGGAATACCCGAAGCCATAAGCCCGCCCACAAAGGTGCCCACCACTATGCCGGGTGCGATACTCTTTACAATATCCCACCGCACCGCACCCTTGGCATTATGCGTTCTGGCACTGGCTATGGATGTTACCATAATACTGGCCAAAGACGTGCCAAGCGCCATATGGTGTATATATTCCACAGGCATATTTTGCGCCGTAAATACAAGAGTTAAAATGGGCACAATAATAACACCGCCCCCAACACCCAAAAGACCGGCAAAAACTCCTGCCACAGCGCCACAAAGTAAAAAAATTCCTAAAGACATTAACATACATAACCTTTTATCATTTTTTCGCTGGGGGAAGAGGAAAACTTTTTACTTACTCCACAAAGCATGAAATTATAATCCTTTATTTAAGCTTAAAAGCATGGATTGCCACGTCATGTCGCTACAAGATTACTTTCTAGGCATACATCCCGAAGCTACATTCCTCGCAATGATGACAATGCGCGGGGCAAAGCTTGTCCTTTATTTCAAGCATTGCTCCCCATTGTCGTTACTTGCAAAAAAAGTTATTTGACAACGCAGATTACCCTTTTTCAGCCTACTGTTAATTTTTCAGGCTGTGTATGGGAGCAGGTATCCTCCCCCCAAGGGCAATAAAAGCACTGGCATCACCTTTAGGCACTGGCATAATGCTTGCTTTGCCAAGCAAACCCCCAAAGGACACCACATCGCCCACATCCTTGCCCGGCACAGGAATAAGCCGCACTGCCGTGGTTTTATTATTTATCATGCCAATGGCCATTTCGTCGGCAATTATGCCGGATATGGTGCTTGCCTTGGTGTTGCCGGGAATGGCTATCATATCTAGCCCCACAGAGCACACGCTGGTCATGGCTTCTAATTTTTCTAAAGTAAGCAAACCGG
>CAYJHG010000181.1:0-3839 GCA_964369535.1 uncultured Desulfovibrionaceae bacterium | reverse complement strand
TTGATGCCGCAGATATTGCCATAATGGGGGATGATATTTCTAAAATCTCCTATTTGAAAAAGCTTTCCAATGCCACCATTTTTTCCATTAAATTTAACATCACTTTAGCAATGGCTATCAATTTTGCCGCCATTATTTTTTCGGTCATGGGTTGGCTAACCCCTGCAACTGGAGCACTTGTGCATAATGCTGGTTCTGTACTTGTAGTGCTTAATGCCGCAAGATTGTATGATAAAAAAATAGAAGCCTAGCAGATTTTGCAGTTTAAAAAATTCAAAGAAGAAAAAGCTTGCTCTGCAGCACAAGACCTCTGCACGATTCATTGTGTGAGGTCTTTCGGAGCGTTGATGTCAGTCAACGCGGCCGAAAATCAAGAATAGGGCGAGCTTTGCTTGCCCGTTAAATGACTGATTTTCGTGCCTTTCCACTCGAAAACTTGTTTTCGTAAGTGGCGCAAATTTGTAAAGCAAATTTGAAATCTAAGACCGATGCATTATTATGCAGAGGTCTTAACACATGAAAAACTGTGCTTTTAATGTTGCAAACCTACCAGAAACAAAACATTTATTGCTTTGCTTCTGGTAGGTTTATTAAAGGCAATATAGCTGCTTTACTCTTCTTTTACAGCTAGTTGTCACGCTTTTCAGCACTGCTATATAGTTTTTCTGGCTCAATCAAAAGGTCAATCGTCGGTTGACAGAGCTTTTAAGGCATATGTTACTGTATTGCAAAAAAGCTCACTCCCACAAAATTTGGCCGCTCATCCAGATAATCAAGAAAATCCACATGTACTACCTTAGCATATTGGCGGCTGGCATGATACAATTTTCCATCTTTCAGCAAGCCCATATGCGTGACCAAGCGTTGGCTCCCCTTTTGCCCGGGCCACAAATTATTCGATATTTCTCGTAAAAAAAACACCACCATAAAATCGGGCAATGTGCTTATTAATTCTTTATGTATGTATTTTCTTGGCACATATTGAAGAAAAGTTGTGGCATTTTTAGGCTGTTGCAAGGCTTTATGCACATAGAGTTCGTCTTTATTCTCTATAAAAGAATTTTGCAAAAACCACTGCTGCAAATCAAAAGAAAATTGGGTAGTTACAGATTTTTCCAGAGGATATTCCAAAATAAAACCAGCACGCAAAGCATTGGGAATCCACTGATATTCCACAAGGTGCGCCCTTGTGAAATAGTCTACATTTCCATCAACATAGCGTATACGGAGTAAATTTTTTATAAAGTCTGTATTATCCTTTTTTTGCCTGTATTGGGCGAGTATAGTTTCCACATATGTTGTGCAATCAAATCCGTCTTCCCGAAATAGAGGCTTAGGCGCATAGTTATTTTCTTTTCCTTCACCTAAAGGAGCAATTATATAGGGAGCGTCAATGTAAAAATTTAATTCCGCTCTTGCATAAGGTGCCATAAGACAAAGCATTATAAGCACATATAACAGCACTTTTTTCTTCATATTATTCCTTCAACTCTACAAGACTATTTAAACTACCATAGCCCCTACGCCATGCATTGCGTAATGTCCATTTTAATACAACACATCTAAAGAATTAAGAGATGTTAAAAAGCTTTTTACCACATCCGGCATGGGATCTTCTTCTATATAGGCTAAGTATACTGAAAAAAGTTCCGGCTTTTCGCGTATATCAAGTGCACACAATGTTCCGTCTGCCAATTCATTTTCTATGGTAAATTTGGCAAAAAATGCTCCGTATTGACTATTGGGTATGAGCATTCTTGACACCACAGCGTTGATATTTTCCATACCGACCAAGGGATTTACAGTGTATTTTTGAAAATATCTATGCAGAAAAGTGGTAAAACCTGAATCGTGTGGTTGAAACAATATAGGAATATTTACAAAATCTTGCACGCAAATACTGCCTTGTTTAAGCAAAGGATTTTTCGGACAAACAGCAAAAATCATTTCTTGTTGTAGTAAAAGACGCAAACCAAGGCCTTCAAAACCTTCTGTATCTGCCACTATGCCAACATGAACTTCTTTATTTATAAGCCTTTCTAAGGTTTGTGTTTGCGTTCCTATAACTACATTCACTTGCATTTCCGGTAATGTTTGAGAAACATGTCGCATTATCCTTGGGGCTAGCACCTGCGCAGGTGTCATGTGTGATCCCAAAAACAAGATATTTTTTTGTACATCACCAATATGTTGTAATATTTTTTCTAAAGGCTTCACATGTGAAAACATGTCATTAATACGTGGCAATATTTGCATGCCATAACTTGTGGGTTTTAAGTGCCCATAATGACGCTTAAAAAGCTGCACGCCCAACTGATTTTCAAGCTTTTTTATTTGCATGGTTACGGCGGGCGGAGATACATGTAAAGCCTTGGCCGCATCTTTAAAATTTTCATACATGGCAACTAGATAAAATACATACAGCTGATTTAAGTTTACTTGCATAATTGCCTCCTAAACCACACCATACAGCAAGCATTAAAATTAAGCAAACCTTATCATTCACTTAATTTTAATGTTTTTACTTTCTGTATTTTTTTCCATATAGAGAAAAAAAGCACAAAGTACATTTTTCACGCTTTTGTGCAATTATTTTTTTAAAAAAAGGATGTTAAAATGGCACAAGCAGCTTCCCCCCCTAGCGGCAACAAAGCGCCTAACAAGGATTTTTCTCTTTATGTATTATCCTTCATAGGCATTCTCATCACACTGGGTTTTGGTTCTCTTCCCCCTATAGATCCCATTACTCCTTTGGGTATGAAGGTTATTGGGGTTTTTCTCGGTATGATTTTCCTTTGGTCCTTTGTGGGACTATTGTGGCCTAGCCTTTTGGGCATCATATCCTTGGGAATTATTGGTTATGCCCCCATGGGCAAAGTGCTTGCATCCTCTTTTGGTTCACCCGTGGTTGTGCTCATATTTTTTGCCATGATTTTATTTGGGGCATTTGAACATTATGGCATTTCTCGCTACATAAGCCATTGGTTTTTAACTCGTAAAATCATCAATGGTAAACCCACAGTATTTAACTTTGTGTTTTTATACACAACATATATTTTGGCAGCATTAGCAGCCACCATTTTACCTACCATCTTACTCATGTGGTCTGTACTTTACAGCATTCTTAATGATGTGGGCTATAAAAAAGGCGACGCTTACAGCAATATCATGGTCATAGGCGTTTTATTTGCGGCTATTTCCGGCCAATGCGCCAAGCCTTTCTTGGGTTCTGCCCTGCTCATCTTATCTTCTTATGAAAAAGTAGCCGGCGCTCCCATTGATTATCTTCCATATATGGGCTTTGGTTTTATTATCAACACCATAGCTATATTCTTGTTCACGCTCATCATTAAGTATATCATCAAGCCGGACATGTCTAAAATTGCCGATATCAATATTGAATTCTTTAAGAAAAACCCCCTACCTCCCATGGATAAAAGGCAAAAAATACTCTTTGGCTGCTTATTTGCTTTCCTCATCCTTGTACTTTTACCAAGTGTATTACCGGCCAGCGTTCCAGGCATTGGCATATTAAAAAGCTTAGGTCCTTGGGGTGTTACCATAGCCTTTGTTATTGGCCTAACCATATACAAAATTGACAGCAAACCCGTTATTAACTTTAAAGAAATGTCTGCCAAGTACATAGGTTGGGATGTGTATATCTTGGTAGCCATGTGCATGGTTATAGCTGGCGCCTTGTTAAGCCCTGGCACAGGCATTAGAGAATTTATTTCCGGTATTGTACAACCCATATTAAGCGGCCTATCTCCCTTTGTTACCACCATTATGATTATCATTTCCGGTGTGGCCATCACCCAAGTGGCCAATAATGGCGTCAT
>CAYJHG010000180.1:0-3907 GCA_964369535.1 uncultured Desulfovibrionaceae bacterium | reverse complement strand
ATAAGACCGGCACCACGCACAAAGTCTAGGTGGAAGGGAAAGAAGCCGCTGACCAGAGGCACAAACAGCACGCCCCCACCAACGCCCGCCAATACGGCAATAATTCCAAGAATAAAACAGAAAATCAATAATGATAAAGGCCAAACCCACCAAGCCATGTCGCTGCCGGAAGCAGCAGCAGTGGCCGCTTGCATAGTGCCTTCGGCACTTTGGGCTGCTGGTTCAGCCGCAAGGGCTATGCTACATAGGCAAAGCACCAAAAGTCCTGTTAGAGTCAGAATTCGACGTTTTGTCATGCGTCCCCCTTATAAGGTTCTTGTTGAAGGATTGAGGTGTGAAATACTCCGATTTCTATACAGTTTCTAGGTCATCACAATAATCCATGATAGTACCTATACACTACAAATGCACATTACGCAAGTCGTATAGTAAGAGCTTGGGAAAAAAAGTACAAGCAAAAAGTGTGCATAAAATGATTTTTTTTATGTTGTATGTTTTTGGTGTGTTATAGTCTAAAAGATTTTTTTGTTTTCAGGCGTGTTTTTGTTCATGGTCGTTTTTGAGTTATCTTACAACACTTTGTATGAGCTTTCATACGGAGCTTAGTGGCTGCTTGAAACGGGTTTTGCAAATTTGCAATCTAGGATCAATGCACAATTATTTTTCAATGCAACTTTGTGAAAATAATTGTGCAAGGCTAAAAGTCTACGCATTAAATGTTATGCTCACATGTTGGCATGTTAAATGGCTTTCAATGTTGTTTACTTTTTGCATTCCGCAAGTTTTCTTTTTAAAAAGACATTTTCTGCATACAATGTAGTGTGTTGTTCTACAAGTTGTTCATATTCATTCTTCATGTATTCCAAGTCATTATGTAAAGTGGTTATGCCTTCTGACAGTAAAGTTTTATCTTTTTTTAACTCTTCAATGTGCTTTTTGTATATTTTTTCTTGATCAGAAATCAAAGGATGAATAATTTTTTTATATTCTTCGCCTGTTCTGTATTCTATGGGGTTAATATTTGAAAAGATTTTTTCTAATACTTCTTCGTCGTTTACAGGATATAGTACCCAGGCATGTTCTACAAAATCTTCATAACGCATTCGCGCAATGTCATCTAGGCCAGAAAAAACTTTGTTTCGTGCATTGGGTTCTTGCGAACGCCATAGAATAGTTTGTGGATTTCCTTTATTTAATTGCGTACAATAGGAAAATTCAGGGTGCATATCGTGAATGGCAAAAATAACTTTAAATACATCGCCATGCCATTCAGGTTCTTTGGAAAGCCCCGCGCAAGATCTCCATGATATACATTTTTCTCGAGAAGTCATGGCAGAAAAATAATTACAAGGCACTGTATCATCAATAATCCAAATGGTATTTTCATGCGCAAAGGCAAGTGAGTTTTCAAAATCTCGCAGGGTTTGTTCAAAAGTATGTAAACCGTCAATAAATATGATATCAAACGCAAATGCTTTATTGTGATATATCTCTTGAAGTTTTGTAGCACGTTGCGGAAGTTTTTCAAAGAAGGTGTCTGAAGTTTCCTTATAAAAATGCGCGTGCGCATGGGCGTGAAGGCTTGTATCAAATAAAAATAGAGGGTCCACGCCCATTTTAAAGGGCACATCTATATTAAGAAAAGTATGCCCATTTTCCACACCTATTTCTAAATAGGTTTTGGCATAAAATATATCTATATATGATTGAATGCGGGCACATGTATGGCTTAGTCTATTCGGATTAATTTGTTCATTTTTATGAGTTTGTGCTCTTTTTAAACGATATTGAAGCAATTCTTGTTTACGCAATGCGTCAAAAGGTTCTACAGCCACAGCTTTGCGCGCGCAATCAATAGCTTTATCTAATTCGCCTTTTTCATCATATATGGCGGCAAATTGCGCATGAGGTTCGCTCCAAAAAGGATTACTGTGCATGGCTTCGGTCATAAGTTCTATGACAGCATCATATTCTTTATTCTTGCGTAAATAGGTGGCAAGTTGCATTTTGCATACAAAATTGCGTGGCTCCATTTCCACAGCTTTTTTTGCATATTCTATTGCCTTGGGTATATTGCCCATATGCTCAAAAATACGTGCATTTTGTGCATAACGTTCGGCATGGCGTGGATTGTTTTGCAAGGCTTTTGCTAAAATTTCAATGGCTTCTTCATGTTTTCCCGATTGACTTAAATAAGAAGAAAGCATTTCTTGAGCCTGAATATTATGCGGCGCTATGGCTAAGGCTTTTTGTATACATGCTATGGCTTTATCCATTTCTCCTTGCGCAATATGCACCGTGGCCAAATGCACATAAGCTCCATCCCAAGAAGGATTGTGCAGTAAACTTTCTGCCAAAAGTTTTTTACATGCAGCAAAATCTTGATTTTTTAAGAGATAGCGTACCAATTCTGATTTGCGTTTTACATTTTGTGGTTCAACCTCTACAGCCTTTTTTGCGTATTCAATGGCTTTTTCTGTATTCTTAAGGATTATTTTGCATCAGTACAAGTTGCACTTGTAAAGCTTCGGAAAACTTGCCCGCAACAAGAAATAATCGTGTGAGTTTTTTATAACTTTCATTATGTTGAGGTGTTTTTCTAATGTTTTCCTGCAGCTTACATACATTGTAACGATATTTTTTCAATGGAAACTGTATACCCACATGGCTTTGCACATGATATTGCTGTATAGCGTTAAAATAGTCCACATACATGGAATTTTCTAGCAAATCTTTCTTTTGTAAATAGGAAAAAATGGTATATGCTGATCGGTATTTTTTTTGCTTATATAAAAAATAGGCTTGGTAAAAAAGTTTTCTTGCCTTGCTTAAAGGAGGAACAGGCGCATAATACGCATTGGGAACCAAGCATTGTTCTTTAAGAAGTTTTTCTGGTTTAGAAAATATGTGCGCACATGGGTCTAATTGCGTAAAGTCCTGTGTTTTTTCCAATACTTCGCCTAAGGTTTCTAAGTCTAAAGTGAAAAGATCATTGGCTTCGTTGCTTTGGTCAGAATAAAGAACTGTTTTTTGCAAATGAAATAAATAATAGTTATCTGAAGTGCTATTTGCTATAATATTAAATGTTTCTGTATGTTCCCTAGGTATAACAATGCAGCGCGTTTGTATGTTTTTTGTTAGCAATAAGGTATGTTGCGCAGAACCACCAATCATAAAGCATACTTCTGCTTGGCTCATGGCTTGCAGCTGTTGCTCTACCGAAAGCATTTCCGGATAGACAATATGCCAACCACGTTTTTTCAACATATGCTCTATGCGTTCTTCATTGGTGCAACTGCGTATTTTTGAGCGTGAAAAATACACATATTTTCCTTGTATGGGCACGCCCTCATAATAACCTAAAAAACGAGCCTGCTCAGGATGTATATGTGTATTAATGCCAGAACCGGGCTCAGGAAAATGTACCTTGGCAAATTGCGTAGGTTCAGTCAAAAATATGTGCTCATTTTTTATGTTTAGAGCTTGAAAAATTTCACTTTGCCATGTTTTAAATTGCGAAGGGGTATGCGAAAAACCATTGACACCTGTCCACACAATGGGGAGAGAATGTTGCCTAGCATACCAAAGTCTTTGCAAGTTTTCTAAAAGAAAATGCCCCCAATGCATAAAGAAAATACCGCCATAAATAACTTCCTGCGCAGAATATTTCCAAGGTTTTATATGAGGAAGTATATAATTTTCTGTATCTTTATGCATCATGCGGCGTGTAAAAGGCAAGCGTTCTTTATCTGCAAGGGCACCTAGCGCATACACGCTCACCTCTCCGGTGATATCCCCCACCATGGGAAGCAAGGTGACTTTATCTTTTATAGCGCATTGCAAAGCAGGAATACTGTTTGCGTCAATAATATCATGATTAAACATGGAGAGTTCCTTTGATAAAACA
>CAYJHG010000179.1:0-3918 GCA_964369535.1 uncultured Desulfovibrionaceae bacterium | reverse complement strand
TCCAATGCAGCTAAAATAGCCAGGAATAAAAGGCGCTAGGTTGTGACATTTTTTTATGATAGAGCACCCATGGCAAGAACTTAGTAAGGAAGACAAAACCCAGTATTGGGCAACTCTTGCTTTGCGCCATTGCCATGGGCTTGGGCCGCGTAGTATTACGCGCCTTTTGCAGCATTTTGGTTCGGCCTATGATGCCATAAACAATCTTGAAGAATGGCATGAAATAGGATTTGGTTCGGACAAAACCTCACTCATTGCATCCGGTTCTTGGCGGACAACAGCACAAGACGAATGGTATGCCGCTCAAACATGTCAGGCGCATATTTTGCTTTGGCATCATGCAGATTATCCACCATTATTACGCAATATTATAGATGCACCTGCCTTATTGTATTATCGAGGCGACAAAAAACTCTTGCTTGGGCCTTGTGTGGCCATTGTTGGTTCGCGAAATTGTTCCAATGAGGGTGTCATTGTTGCTTCTGAAATGGCAAGAGATTTAGCAAAAGCCGGCATAAGCATAGTTTCAGGGTTGGCACAAGGTATTGACAGGGTAGCGCATGCTGCCGCCCTTGAAGGTCTTGGGAAAAGCATTGCAGTGCTTGGCACAGGCATAGACGTCATATATCCCATGCATAATGAAGATATTTATTGGGATATGTGCTCAAAAGGACTTGTCATAACAGAATATGCCCCCAAAACACCACCTGTGGCCACGCACTTTCCCGTGCGAAATAGAATTATCAGCGGGCTTTGTTTGGGAGTTTTGGTCATAGAAGGAGGTATGCGTAGCGGTACTCTTATTACCGCAAGGCAAGCGCTTGAACAAAATAGAGATGTATTTGCTGTGCCTGGTGCTGTGTCTTCTGCCACTTCCAAAGGGTGCCAAGAACTCATACGCCAAGGAGCTAAGGCTGTTTTTAATGCCGATGATATTTTACATGACCTTGCAACCCAATTAAATGATTATGCTTCCGGAGCATATTTTACTAAAAAAACACAGTTGAAACCCAAAAAAGAAAAGAAAAGTAAAAAAAGCAAGTTGATTGCTAAAGACATTGAACAAAATGAAAATAATTGCCTCGACTTAACAGAGTTTTCCTCTGATGATCAAAAACTCATACGTGAAATCTTAAAACTTCTTTATGCCAAAGGCGCTTGCCATTGCGATGTGATTGTTGAGCATTTGCAACAACCTACATCAAAAATCAATGCTTTGCTCGTCGAAATGGAACTTTGTGCTTTTATTAAAAGATTGCCCGGTTCACAATTTGTTGCTCAATCTGCCATAGCCTAGTAGGTTTTCGCTTGTTTATTTAAAGACATTTTTTGAAGTATTTTTTCATGTTAACATGTAAGTGTCTTGTATGTAATACGTTTTTTATTGTATCCTTTGCTAGTATTTTGTTTTTTCTTGTGCTATGTTGCAGTCGATAAGCCGATGGTGACAAGTAGCCAAATCGGCATAATTTTAACTTTGAAAGCGTGGGCTAACGTTAAAATTTAAGATTGGAAAGATTGATTATGCAAGAATTACCCATTGAACAAGTAAAACTTAATATGAAGTTGGCTTGTAGTGTGCGTAACCCGGGCGGCGATATAATCGGAGCTGCTGGAGCGCCTGTGACAGAGCAATTTTTGGCTCAGTGTGATAAGTTAAGCATTTATACTCTTCATATTTTGGGCAATCCCGTTGCCGGGGCACCAAAGAGTTATGATGCAAAAAAACGTTTTTCAGAAGTTTCACGCCTTTTCCGTAATCATCAGGAAAATGTGTTTATGCGTACGTTTGAGACTTTTTTGAAAAAGCATTTTCACGAACGTATTTAATTGAGAGCGTTTTTTTAATACTATGATTGATAAAGAACTGGAAACAAATTACAAGGGAAGGGTGCTAGCAGCCAAAAGTATTCCCACGCTTCCTATTGCTTTGCAAAAAACCATGGCACTTATGGAAGGCAACAAGACAAATTTGTCAAAAGTTGCTGAAATAATTAGCCAAGACCAGAGTTTAAGCGCTCGCGTCCTTAAGATGGTGAATTCACCTGTGTATGGTTTTCCAGGGCGTGTTACCTCCATACACAATGCACTTGTGCTTCTTGGGGTAAATGCTGTGCACGGCTTGCTTATTTCTGCGGTGGTTTTTGATATTGTTTCTAAGCACATGGCTGGACTTTGGCAACATAGTTTGGCTTGTTCTACGGCTTGTAAAGTTATGGCTGGGCTTTTTAACTTTAAAGAAGTAGATGAATGCGTACTTGCTGGTCTTTTGCACGATTTTGGAAAAGTAATTATTGCTATACAATTACCTGAAGCTTCGCGTGATATTGAAAACCTTGTACGCAATAATGACGTGATTGTTATGGAAGCTGAAAGGCTTATGCTTGGTTTTGATCACAGCAAGGTAAACTCGTGGGTGGCTACTCATTGGAATTTACCTGCTGGAATTGCCAGTGCCATGACATATCATCATACCCCCATGCTGGCTGGAAATTATGTTACTATGGCTTCCATAGTTCACCTTGCTAATTTTTTTGCACGTTTATTTGAATTGGGTAATCCTGGGGATACTAATGTTTCGGAAATAGATCCTCATGTATTAAAACATCTCGGGTTGGGTCAGAATATGTTGAGCGAAATTGTAGATAAAGTTGGTATTGAATTTCAACAACAGTCTTTATTTCCAGTGTTTGGAAGGTAGTTTATATGGAATCTTCTGCTATGTTTTCTTTTGTTGGAGAAATGCCACGTATTTATTTGTTAAGCAATGATCAAGAACTTTCAAATAAAGTTGTTAACCTTTGGGACAAAAAAAGAATCAATTGGGAAATTTTTACCAGTGGTAAGGCTTTGCTTGAACGTTTTTTTAATGATCCCCCCCACATGATAATATGCGGTGAATATAGTGAAGATCTTTCCGGCTCTGAAATAATTAATCTTATCAAATCTGAAAATGTGTATAAGCAAATCTGTACTGTACTTTTGATGAGCTTGAGTTCTTTACAAGATGTTTTCAAAGGTAAAATAGCAGAAGTTGATGACTTTATTATACTTCCTTGTGGCGACATAGAAATGCGCGCCCGCCTTGAACTTGCCCTACAACGCTCCACATGCACCCTTGACGCTAATCCTTTAACACGCCTTCCAGGTAATGCGTCTATCATGCAAGTTGTTGAAAAACATATTAATGAAAAAACAGATTTTGCAGCAGCCTATCTTGATATTGATAACTTTAAGGCTTTTAACGATAAGTATGGATTTTCACGCGGCGATGAAGCCTTGCTTGTCACAGCCCGTTTGCTTGTGGCTAGTATCATGGATTATGACGCTCCTTATAAATTTTTAGGTCATATTGGCGGTGACGACTTCTTTTTCTTGGTACCAGAAGATTGCATGGAAAGCATTTGCCAGCGTATTATAGCCTCTTATGATGAAATCATCCCTCATTTTTATGATGATGAAGATAAGGCCAATAAAGGTATTATTTCTCACGACCGGCAGGGCAATATCCATCGTTTTCCGTTTATGAGTGTTTCCATTGGGATTACTTGCAATACCGACGCTCGTTTTACTAGATATGCTGAAGTTTCTCAAGCCCTTGGGCAATTAAAGAAAGTGTGTAAAGAATATGAAGGCTCCGTATATAAATTTGACCAGCGTAAAGACTAAATAGGCATTTTATGTCGCAGCTTGCAGCTTTTCTCGCATGGATTGAAATACAAAAAGGTTATTCTGCTGCAACACTAGAAGCGTATTCACGAGATTTACAGCAATTTGAACAGCATTTGCACCAAAAAAACTTAAGCCTTGAACAATCCTCACATATAGAAAAAAAACATATCAGTCACTATGTGGCAAGCCTATATAAATTAGGCCTTTCAAAAAGTTCTATGGCGCGTAAATTATCTGCCATCAGAG
>CAYJHG010000178.1:0-3921 GCA_964369535.1 uncultured Desulfovibrionaceae bacterium | reverse complement strand
TGGCAATGGGCGCTTTGCTGGCCGTTGCTTCATCCACCAAGCGCACTATGCGCGCAAGGGTGGTTTCTTCGCCAACGCCCGTCACCTGCATTTGAAAATAGCCCGATTGACTCACCGTGGCGCCGGTAACTTTATCTCCCACTTGCTTTTCCACGGGCAAACTTTCGCCGGTGAGGGAGGATTCATCCACATAGGCCGACCCTTGAGTCACAAAGCCATCGGCAGCTATGCTTTGCCCGCTGTGCACCACCAAAATGTCGCCTTTTACCACATCCTTGGTGGCAATGGTCATTTCTTTGCCATTGCGCAAAACCAAAGCGGTGGTTGGTGCTAAACGCAGCAAAGCGTCAATGGCATCGGAAGCTCGCCCCCGCGCCTTGTTTTCAAAAAATTTACCAAGGCCAATGAGTGCCACAATCATACCTGCAGAATCAAAGTATAAATTGTGCGACCAATGCAAAAGGACAATCATTTCACCGTTGGCCAAGGCCATGCGCAAAAGAGCATAGAGCCCAAAAACTGCCGCCGCCATGGAGCCTAAGCCCACCAGCGTATCCATATTGGGACTGCCCGAAATGGCTGCTCTATAGCCCGAAATAAAAATACGTTTGTTAGCCCAAAGTATGGGCGCGCACAAAAGGCCTTGCACACACGCCGCAAAAAAAGGTTTTTTCATGGGATCAAGCAAGGCAAAAATGGGCAAAGAAAGCATGGGCGCCATGGCCACATACATGAGTAACGCTGCAAAAAATAAAGAAAATTGCAAAGATGCCGGCATAGATTGCGCAGAAGGTGCGGAAGCTTCGGCAGCGGGCACCACCTTAAAAGGAGTGGGCTCAATGGTATTTTTTTTAGAAGCGCAACAAGAAGGCTTCGCCGATTCTTGCGACATGGGTGGAATGAGGTTTTTCGGCTTTGCAAAAGAAAGCTCTTGCAAACCTTGACCCATTTCCTGTGGGGATTTTTCTTCACCGCCGGGTTTAGCCGTATAACCATTCTTTGCCAAAATTTCTATGATATTTTCTAAGCTTATACTATTTTCATCATAGGTCACATACATATTTTTGCGCAAGACATTCACTTGCACAGAGTCAATGCCCTCCAGCGGTGTGAGCAATTTAGTCACACGCCCTTCGCAAGCGCTGCAATGTATGCCCTCTGTGGTAAAAAATTGTTTTTGCAATACTTTTTCCGATTGCACTTGGGGCTTTGCAAAAAAAAGCTCTTGCAAGCCTTGACCCATTTCCTGAGAAGATTTTTCTTCACCACCGGGTTTAGCCGTATAACCATTTTTTGCCAAAATTTCTATTATATTTTCTACGCTTATAACATTTTCATCATAGGTCACATACATGTTTTTGCGCAAGACATTCACCTGCACAGAGTCAATGCCCTCCAGAGGCATGAGTAATTTGGTCACGCGCCCTTCGCAAGCGCTGCAATGTATGCCTTCTGTGGTAAAGAATTGTTTTTTCATTATATTTTAACCTATCGCGATGTATGTTTTAAAATTTTTATTGCCTATCATAGCCCTTGCACCAATTTTTTGCCAATTTCAAAAAAACGTAGTCAGCATATTTGGTATTTTCGCCCAAGGCCTCCACAGGAATTTCTGCTCTGGCCATGCTTTTATGGCCACCGGCGGAGCCGTCTTCTCCAAAGGCTTTAGACGCCAATTCACCCACATTTTTGCTTCCATCACTGCGGAAAATAACCACCAAAGTTGTTTCAAAAATGCCGCTCACGGCCACCCAGCGCAAGCCGTGTACGCGCGTAAAAAAATCGGCAATGGCCACAAGCATATCCGGACTTTGCACTCTGCCCACATGGGCATGTGCCCCTGTTTTACACGAACGCAAAGACTGAAAGGCATGGCTAAATAAGGGCAACCATTGGCGCATATATTCACTGCGCAATATACGCCGCAATATGTTGGAGTCAGCAATGCGCGAGAGCCATTGATACGAACTAAAATCTTGTTCGCCGCCGCTGCGTTCAAATGTACCTGTATCTGTGCGAATACCATATAAAAGTGCCGTGGCTAATAATTTACCCGGGCGAATATTTAAAAATCGCAGGTATTCGGTAAACATGGTACACGTTGCCCCAAATGTATCTTTAATATCCACAAAGCCTTCTTGATACACATGCTCTTTGGATATGGGGTGATGGTCTACTATGCACGAAAAATTGATGTCTTTGAAGGCGGGATTATGGTGAGGCTGCCCATCAACAATGGCAAAATAGTCAAAATCATCGCGCATGCTTTCTTGCCAAGACAGTAAGGGAATGCGCAAATATCTGAGCATGGCCAAATTGTCTGGCCTCGTTACTGTATTCACACTTGCAATGGTAACGCGTTGTGATTTATATGTTAAAATACGCTTTAATGCCATGGCAGAACCCAAGGCATCAGGATCTGCCACCACCAATATGCACCAGTTGCCACCTTTAGACAAAGTACCTAACCAATCCACAAGGGCTTTTGCCCTTTTGCTGTTGGCTTTCATCGGCAATTCTCCATAAATTTTTTCCACACATCCACAGAGGCTTCTATGCCTTCCCAAGAAAATATTTCTAATATGTGTGTGGCCGTTGACGGCAGCAAGGATATAACCTTTTGCACGCTAGCACTTTCGTCTTTACTCAAATACTGTAAAGCAAGATGTTTATCTGCGCCACCTGGTGCACTCCAATGCACAAGCTGCACAAGACGCAGCAGGTGTGGACATTGGGCAATGCTTTCTTGTTGAAATGCTAACATATGTGCCACATCAAGGCAAACACCAAAGCGGCCAAGACCGGAAGTATTCTTTGCTTGCCTCTTTAGATTTTTTGCACCCATAAAAAGTTTGGGGTCAAGGTCTACAAGGGGGGCGTGCTTAATATTTTCAAGCAAGACAGGGACAGAACAAAGACTGAACCAGGTTTTGGCAAAGTCTTGCAAAAGTTGCTCATGCACAGCCACAGATGCGTGGGTGGGTGGGTGCAATACAGCATAACGGGGACGTAAAAAAAGGGCTTTTTGCAAAACCTGAAAGGCAATTTTGGCAGCACCGCTCCCCTTTTTTTGCCATGGTAAATCCACAGGAAGGTGCACATGCCAGCGTAAGGGCAAAGCTGCCAAATGCAAGGGTACGTCTTTTTCATCGTACTTGAGGCAGGGCTCACTTTGCATGAAATATAAGCCCACTTCTTCCACTTTATGCGCCAAAAATTCTGCATTTTCCACAATATGAGAAGGCAAAACGCAAGAAGGCGCCGCAAGAGGAAATGGAAATTTAGCCATATATTATGCTCTAGCTTTTTTTAGTCCAATTGGCCTTGCATTAATAAGCGCCCATAAGCCAAAGAGCATACGATACACAAACCAACAAAATAATAAAAAAAGCAAAGAAAGCATCACAAGTACATATTGCAGGCCAAGGCGTAATTGCGCATTGCCCCACAAGGCATCAAAAGTTTGGATAAGGCTTGTATCTGGAATAGTAATATTACTTTCACCAATGAGAAAAAGGCTTATAGCAAAGCACAATACGGCCAAAACGCTACTGACCAAAATACTGCGAATAATCCAAGTGCAATGTCGCTCCACTTGCATGGCCATTTCTTTATGGGCTATATAGCGAGTGATTATGGCACCGCCGGCGGCAATAAGTGCAGAAAAACCCGTGACAAAAGACAGCAATGCGCAAACATAATACGCAAAAAGCATGGTTTTGCTTGTTAAAAAGCTTTTACCGCCCCACGATTCGTGCATCATAACTGGTACTCCATAAAAATCACAGGTTTATTGTGCAATTTTCTCTGCATAAACGTATTCTTATAAAAAATTCATATTCCGTCAAGCTTTTTGAAAATCTTTATCATATTGTGTAAAGAATGGTGTATTGACGCATGGGCCATAACTCTATAAAAAAA
>CAYJHG010000177.1:0-3926 GCA_964369535.1 uncultured Desulfovibrionaceae bacterium | reverse complement strand
CTAAGGCCGATGCATAATTATGCAGAGGGCTTCAGTAGGAAAAATGCTTTATTCTGGCGGTAAAGCTGGATTTGCTTAAAAAGTAAAGCTTTTTCACCATACCTTTGCGTTTTGGGGAGAATACTTATGGAATGGCAAAAAAGTGGAATAATTGGGGAAAGTACAACTTTAGCAGAAGTATTTAAGGTGCTTAAAAAAGTTGCGCCCACAGACAGCACTGTGCTTGTGACCGGCGAATCCGGCACAGGCAAGGAACTTTTAGTGCGCGCTTTGCATAATCATAGCCTGCGTGCCGAAAAGGCCTTTGTGCCCATTAATTGCGGCGCCATTCCCAAAGAATTGTTAGAGTCTGAGCTTTTTGGTCACGAAAAAGGCGCTTTTACTCACGCCATTCGCTCGCGTCCCGGTCGTTTTGAATTGGCCGACGGCGGCACCATCTTCTTGGATGAAATAGGCGAAATGGACTTGAGTTTGCAGGTTAAAATTTTGCGCGTCTTACAAGAAAAAGAAATTGAAAGAGTTGGCGGTTCCGGCGTTAAAAAAGTTGATGTGCGCATAGTGGCCGCCACAAACCGTGACCTTGAAGCAGAAGTTGCTAGAGGCACATTTCGTGAAGATTTATACTATAGATTAAATGTTATTCCTTTGCATTTACCGCCTTTACGAGAAAGAGGTGGTGATGTTCTCTTGCTTGTGCGTTATTTTTTAGAGCGCTTTTGCCAAAAGAAAAAGCGCGAAACGCTCATTTTATCGCCCTTGGTAGCGCGTATTTTACACGCCTATGCATGGCCAGGCAATGTGCGTGAACTTGAAAATTTCATGGAGCGCTTAAGCATTTTAGCTGATGGGCCTACAGTTTTAGAAGAAGATTTACCCCAAAAAATACTGGATGCTGTTGGGCCTTTAGACGACTTGCCTGAATTGCCGGCACATGAAGAAGTGTGCACACAAGCTGTGTCGGAAGATATTGAAAAAACAGAAATAGTGTCTGCGGAACAAAGCCAAGCGACAGAAAAACTTGTGCAAACTTCGCCCCCGATGGTGTCCGCTTCCGGCGCTTTTGTTTGGCCCACGTTGGAACATTTAGAGGCTCTGGATATGGGGCTTAAGGAATTTTTAGACACCATAGAAGATCGTTTGTTGGATGCGGCTTTAGAAAAATCAGACGGCATAAAAAATCAAGCCGCAGAAATTTTACGCATAAAGCGCACCACACTTATAGAAAAACTTAAGAAAAAAGGACTATAAGGCTGGCATAGATTTTTATGGATTGATTTTTGCATAAAAAATACTGCATGTTTATATTAATTCTCACCGCTGTGCGGCATCTTTTGCGGGTAAAGCAAGGCCCCATGGGCAGAGCTATGCGAGCTTTGTCTGTACGCACGTCTTTTGTTTCTTTTAAATTTTCTCTACTTAGTCTTGCTTGTATGGCCTGCATGGCCTTGGTGCACTTGCCTTATGTTGCCTTGGCTGCTTCTTGGAAATGGGAGAAAACCGGCATGGGCGAGCGCATTACCATTGATTTAGCCAGTGGTGAAAGTGTGCCGCAAGGGGCAAAACCTGTAACGCGCAGTGGTGTGCATGCGCTAACTCTTCCGCTTGGCAGCAATATTGCCCTTGTGCAAAGTGGTAATGCTCCTGAAGCTGATTCCCTTATGGCCAATGTATTGGCTGCCGGTGACAGTGGACTTCAAATAAATATGCAAAATTCTGCCTTTGGTTATTTGGCAAGGCAGCCCAATGCGCAACAAATTGTTATTGATATATATAAAGACCCTTTGGGCGCGCGGTGGCAGCCCGACGGAAAACTTGCCCCTTTGGGAACCAAGGCGCAAAAACTTTCTGAAGCGTCTTTAAATACTGCGGTTTCTGCGCCTGTGCAGCCTGTGGCGACACAAGCAGAATCTGTGGTGGCAGCGGCCACAATGCCACCTGAAAATACCGTGCCTGCATTGGCTCAAGATACTTTGGTTCAAGAAAGTATGCCGACAGTTGCAGCTGAGCAAAATATGCCAGCAGAAATTTCCGCAACCGAAAATTTGCCTGTGCAGGGGGCTTTTGGGGCGCTTAGTGACGGCGCAATTAGCATGCCCCCCGAAAACTCTTCCGAAAATTCTTTAGAAAGCACCCCTGAAAATGTTTCTGAGATAACGGCTGAGCCTACTCTCAACCAAGTTGCAGAAAGTGAACAGACAACTGTGGTGCCAGCCATGCCTCCTGACACGCTTCCTCAAAGCTCTACTAGTGTGACGCCACTTGATATGCCTTTAGAAAGTGTGCTTGTGGAAGAAGAACCTCAAGGCGAACCAACAGAAAGCATTGTTCCCACATCGTTAAATCCTGTGGGTGAAGCCAATGCGGCAACTCTTGAGCCTCAGTCTGATAATGTTCAGGGCAATGAAACGCGTCAATCCATAATGCCTTCTACTACAAAAGAGCCTTCTTCCCCTGCTGAAGCCCCTGTTCAAATTAAGGAAAGCGTGGAGCAGCAAAGTGATTCTGGTATGACCCAAGCTGTGCAAGCTCCAGTACAAACGCCAGGGCAAGCAGAAGAGGGGGCAGTTTCTGCCGCCAAGGAGGTGTTTACCCCTAATCGTGGCAAGGCTCAAATTATAAGTCCTCAGGAACTTACGGGAACTATCAATAAAAATGGTCCGCAAAGCTGGCCCGATGGTGAAGGTATCACCACTAACTTGCCGGAATCACATGACCAAAGTGCCGAAGCCACAGTGGAAGGTGCAGAAGCCACAGAAGGTGCAACAGGCGGTGAGCAGGTTATGCCAACGCAAGGGACAGATGATACTGTACGGCAAAGCATAGACCAGACTTCTAAGCCTGAATCGCAAGAAGTGGTTGAAGAGCGTCCTGTAAAGTATGTGGATGCAGAAGGCAATGAAGTGCCAAAGCCGCCAGAACCGGATGAGCTTTTTACTCAAGCGCTTAATCTTATGGATGAGGGAAAAAACGAAGAAGCTTTGCCCATTTTTGAGCAACTCAAGGGCATGAGCGGTGTGTCGCGTGAGCGCTATGAGCAAATTCTCTATTATATAAGCGATATTACGGCGCAATTATATGAAGGTAAGCCCTTGGAAGGTTTTGACCCCATTGAGCGCACCACCAGCGAGGCTTTAAATGCCAATCTGCGTTCCACCCGTGTGCCCGACGCCCTTTTTCGACTTGGCATGACGCATTTAAATGTGCACAATTTTGATGAAGCAGAAGGATATTTTAGGGCATTAAAAAGGCGCTTTCCTTATGATCAAAATGTGCCGGATGCCTTTTATCTTTTAGGTAATGGGCTATTGGAAAAAGGCTTTTATGCCGAGGCGGCACAGCATTTTCGCGATGTATTGCAAGAATTTCCCGACTCTTCAGTTTTGCAAAAAACCACCATTGGTTTAGTGAAAGCTCTGACCCGTATAGGCGATTTTAAAGAAGCAGCGGTTTTTGCAGAATTTGCCGATATGCGTTGGGCCAGGCATTATATTGAAGATCCAGACTATCTCCATTATTTGGCAGAAATAGATTATGCTCAAGGCAAAAAAGAACAAGCCATGGGCAAGTATTGGCTTTTGTATAACTTGATGCCCAAGGATGAAAATGCTTCGGAAATATTGGCACGCATAGGTGATTTGTATTTTGAATTGAACAAAAATAGCGCTGCCTTAGAAGTTTTTGCCGAAGCACAGAACCGTTTTCCTGGAACAGCTGCAGCAGCTCTTGGGCTTTTGCGCTCTGCCGAAAAAGGCATGTATGACAGCCCCATCACCAAGGCTGCAATGTTTTCTGTTTTTGAAAATCCTGGTGAACCTTTGCCGCAAGTGGCCTACACAACTTTGCTTGAAGAACGCCCCAATGAACCACACAGCATTACGGCCAAACTCAAATATGCTCTTTGGCAGCTTTGGGATAAAGAATATACC
>CAYJHG010000176.1:0-3958 GCA_964369535.1 uncultured Desulfovibrionaceae bacterium | reverse complement strand
ATTTATTGTGCAGGCAAAAATGGAACTTGAAAAAGAGGCTGAGGAAGAAAAAAAGAAAGCACTCTTAGTTGACACTGATAATCCGGAAGAGGATTATTATCTTATTGGTAAAAATTGCTTACACTATATAAATGACATAATTAGTCGGGCAGAAAAAATTGCAGAAGAGGCTGGTGAGTCCTTATTTATTAAATAATAAAATATAGCACTAGGAGTTAAAAAACTTCTAGTGCTATTTATTCAGGAGGAATAAATGTAAACAAAATAGATAAAATCAACACAAGAGTAAAAGGCATCATCGCCATCACAAGCAAGGTTAAACACAATATATCACGTTTTCGATTTGTTAATTTTTTATAAAATATACACATATACAAAAGTGAAACAACAGCAACTAAACCAAGATCAAACAAGAGATTATATAATTGACTGTTAAAGAATGAAGGTATGAGATTATTAAACATAGGTACAACTATATACACAATCCCAAAAAAACCAACAGCAGTTACATGCACAAACGTTTTTTGATTTAAAGTTTTGTTCCATGTACAAAACATTATCACGCAAACAGAAATAGCTGCATAAGTTTCAAAAAAACCATCTGGCATATAACGCTCCTCCGATTAGCCGTGCTTTTTTGCAATAGACAAATGCATAACATTTCTTGCCTACATAATCAAGCCAATGAAATTTAACCCTTTTAAACACAAGTCCTAGCCTACCTACGGGGATGAATAAAATTGGCTCTGCTTTTTAAAAAGTACTTGAACAAAACAATATTATCTCTGCCTTAACTCCGGCCCTGCAAGATAAGCTTGACAATGACGAGTGGGAGCTAGCCTCCAAGCTCTTGGGCCAAAATAGCATTTTTTTTAATGATGCCAGCCGCAAGCAAATGCTAGATAGTATTGAATCCTCTCGCCTGCGTAGCGAAGAAAAAAAGGCCCTAAAAGCTCGCCATGATGATATTGATAAAGCAAGCCGCAAGCTTTTACAAATGGATGAAGATGCCGCCGCCCTGCACCTAGGTGATAATAATTGGCTTGGTTCAATGAACATTTCACCAGACATGCTAGAAGAACTTAAAGAAGTTAATACCATTCAGCGGCAAAGTGCCCTGCGTGAAGAAAAGAAAAGCAAAAACACAAAAGAATTTAATTGGTTTGATAATGTAATTAGCACAAGCCTCAAAGACCCAATGCAAGCCTTACGCCTAGTACAAGAACGCAAGGACCTTGATCCAGAATTGCGTAGCACAGTGGTCAATGCCATTACCCATGGGCGTATTGATACAAATGATGACGTTGAAACAGTGCTCAAACTACAAGACCGTATTTTTGGTGATAGTGACGGCATTGAACTTAGCGAATTTGCCATAGAAGTTGGTAAGGGTAATTTAAAGATTAACACCTTCAAAGAGTAGTACAGAAAACATCTGCTAGGTTGGAGTACGGATTGTTTGTATTTTAATATTGACATTCATTTTCAAAAACCGTAAATTTTATGCAATTCAGATGGACAATTTATTATAAAGAGGTTGTTATGCAAGACGCTTTAGTATTGTTAATTGTGGCTGCGGCTGCATTTTTCGTCATTCGCAAATATGTGAAAGCTGCAAAATCTGGTAAATGCTGCGGTAGTGACTGCAGTGGTGATGGTAATTGCTCAAGCTCCAAAAAAGAGTAATTTTGTAGCTTATAAATAGTAAAATCTACACCACTCTTTACGAGTTTATTTTTTTTGTGCCCATAAATAGCCTTTGAAATTAATTTTTAAGGGCTTTTTAACAGTCATTTAATCTCTTCAAGCCTTCTCATTTCATTAAAAAATCTTCAACTCAAAACTTTCTACATTATAATACATAAAACACTTTGATATATTAGTTTTATATTTCAATGTGTTAATCTATCTAGTTTTTTTTGTCATTCCCTGTTACTTTAGTCCACGCAAAATAAATTTACAAAGGACATTATATGTTGGCGATAGTTGATTATGAGGCTGGCAATCAAACCAGTGTGCAAAGGGCCTTAAGCTACCTTGGCATTGAAAGTGTGATTACTGCAAAGCCAGATGTTTTGCAAAAAGCAGAGGGAATTATCTTCCCTGGTGTTGGTGCAGCAGGTCAAGCCATGCAGCATTTGCAAAACATTGGCATGGATAAATTGCTTGCAAGTTTAGTTTTGCAACAAAAGCCCTTGCTTGGCATCTGCCTTGGCTGCCAAATTTTACTTGAACATAGTGAGGAAAATAGCACTAAGACCTTGGGCCTTGTGAATGGTGAATGTGTGCAGTTTCCAACAGACCTTTGTGAGGAGGACGGCACTGCCATACGCATTCCTCATATGGGTTGGAATAGCCTTAATCATAAAAAAGAATGTTTGTTATTTGAAGGTGTTCCCAGTGATGCAGAATTTTATTTTGTGCATAGCTATTTTGTAAAGCCACAGGCAGATTTAATTATTGCTACAACTCATTATGGGCAAGAATTTTGTAGCGTATATGGACGTGATGGGCTTTGGGCTATTCAATTTCATTTGGAAAAAAGCGGTGCACCAGGCTTAAAAATATTGCAAAACTTCTCCAATTATTGCCATAAAGTACAAGGGGGTAGCCATGCTTAGTAAACGTGTAATACCTTGCCTTGATGTGCGTAATGGCAAGCTTACTAAGGGTGTAAAGTTTGAAGGCAATGTAGATATTGGCGACCCAGTGGAGACTGCACGCAAATATTATGAGCAAGGTGCAGATGAGATTGTATTTTACGATATTACTGCATCCCATGAAAATCGTGGTATTTTTTTAGATGTGGTTAGAAATGTTGCCGCACAAATTTTCATTCCTTTCTCTGTGGGTGGTGGCATTTCCACCGTGGATGATATGCGTGCTGTGCTTTTAGCTGGTGCTGAAAAAATATCCATAAATTCAGCGGCGGTGACCAATCCTGAGCTTATAAGCCAAGGGGCAAAGGCCTTTGGTTCTCAAGCCATAGTTGTGGGAATGGACGTGAAACAAGTTGAAAAATCTTCTGCCATTCCTTCTGGTTATGAAATAGTTATTCATGGTGGGCGTAAATATATGGGTATTGACGCCATTGCATGGGCCATAAAATGTGCCGAGCTAGGAGCAGGGGAGCTTTGTGTAAACTCCATTGATGCCGACGGTACTCGTGATGGCTATGAGCTTAATTTAACTAGTATAATATCAGAGTCTGTGCGAATTCCTGTGATTGCGTCTGGTGGGGCTGGTAGTCCTGAACATATGTATGATGCTGTGAGCAAAGGAAAAGCTTCTGCGGCACTTATTGCTTCCATTGTGCATTATGGGCAATATACCATCAAGGAATGCAAGGAATATATGACCAAGCGTGGGGCAAAGACTCGCTTAACTTGGTAATATTATGTGGCAAAAGCTTCAACAATTTTTACAAGATATGCCAAATATAGCCATTGCTTTTTCTGGTGGCTTGGATAGTAGATTTTTGGCCTATGCCGCAAAGCGTGCAGGTTGTAATGTATTACTTTTACATGCCAAAGGTGTGCATGTACCAGTACAGGAAAGCGAATATGCGAGAATGTGGGCCTATGAGCAGGACCTTAAGCTTGAATGTATAGATGTGGACGTGCTGAGCTTAGAATTTGTGCAAAATAACAGTAAGCAAAGATGCTATTATTGTAAGAAATATTTATTTAATGCTTTCATGAGTGCGGCAGAAGGCTTTGTGCTTTGTGATGGTACTAATAGCGACGATAAAAAAAGCTATAGGCCTGGCCTTTTGGCCTTGGAGGAGCTTGGTATAGTTTCTCCACTTGCACAATGTGGTCTTAGTAAGGCAAATATACGAAGTTTGGCAGTTGAAAATGAACTTGATAATCATTTACAAAAAGCTCGTCCATGTCTTTTAACTAGGTTTAATTATGGCTTAAATGTTACACAAGATATGCTTTTTAGAGTATCTAGT
>CAYJHG010000175.1:0-3976 GCA_964369535.1 uncultured Desulfovibrionaceae bacterium | reverse complement strand
CTACCTTATCTTGTATTTGCTCAGCAACTGATGCATCCAACTTACCCTCGCTGGCTAGGTTTTCGGCACTTTTTGTGGAACCAGTGGGATCATTTTGACTCATACGCTTCTCCTTTATAGATAACGCTTGGTCGCACATCCTGTACGACACAAGCTATCGCAAGCATTTCAACAGGCTAACAAAAGGCTTATATGAAAACTCTTTTAAAATATTGTAAACCTACCGTAAACAAAGATAATTCTTCTGATGTAAAATCAACAACTTGACCTGGAGAAACCACATCTTCCAAAGATAAAACATGCATTTCCTTTCCCCAAAAAGGTGATAACAACAATTTGTGCTTAGCAATACGCCCCACACGCACAGGTAAACGCTGTAAGCGCATGTTATACCCATGTATATAGATTTTGCCATCCTTAACAATCATATCTTGCCCATTTTCCACATCATGTGGTAAACCGGCACCAAAATCTTGATATATAGTAGATAAAAGAATGATTTCATTGCCTTGCACATCAAACCATTCTTCCACAGGGGTCAAGGCCACAGAATGGGTAAAAAGTATCCCAAATTGCCTAGAACCCCAAAGAGGGCTTACTACAAGCACTTCGCCTTCAGCAGATCTTCCAAACAACCATTCTTGTTTATAAAATCCGCCTATATAAAGGCATACAAAAAAACATATAGATAAAAAAATAATAGAGTTGCGCATATGTTTCCTCAAAATTCTATAACATAACGCAAAAAAAGGCGGCAAGGCTTTATCCATGCCGCCCTTAAATTAACTATTTCAAGGCACCTTTTTCTTTCAAGAACTTTTCAGCTCCGGGGTGGAAAGGAATGGTAATACCATCGGTGGCTCTTTCAATCGTAATTTCTTCACCCTTCTTGTGAGCTTTGGCCACATCGCCAACGTTGTCAAACAAAAGCTTGGTGATACGATAAGCATCTTCGTCAGACATGTCTTTGTTTACAACTAAAATAGCTTGCACAGACAAAGTAGGTACATCTGCAGTTTGCCCTTTATATGTATTGGCAGGAATGGCATCTTTCACAAGATAAGGGAATTTAGCCACAACAGCGTCACTTTTTTCACCATCAAGAGCTACAAAGGTAACATCTTGGGCAGTGGTGATGTCTTGGATGGCAGGATTAGGAGTACCGATGGTAAATACAAAACCGTCAATGGCGCGGTCTTTAAATTGGTCGGCAGTTTCACCATAAGGCAAAAATACAGGCTCTACATTTTTATAGTTTAAGCCGTAAAATTCAAACATTTGGCGACAGTTAGCTTCATTACCGCTACCGCGTGCACCCACAGAAACTTTTTTTCCTTTAAAGTCTTCCAATTTTTGTACACCGCTATCTTTGCTGGCAACGACGTGTACATATTCAGGATACAAGCGAGCTATAGCACGTACATTCTCAAGTTTGCTCTTAAAAGGAGCCATGCCATTGTAAGCAGCATGGGCTATGTCATTTTGCAAAATGGCCAAATCCACTTCTTTAGCTTCGATAAGGCGCATGTTTTCGCCTGAAGCTCCAGTAGTTTGGGCAGTTACAGAATAAGCTCCATCACTTTTAGTACTTAAAACCTGGCTGATTGCACCACCCAAAGGATAATACACACCAGCAGTACCACCAGTACCCATGGTAAGATGCTTTACCGATGCGGCAAAGGCCATGGAGGAAGATAAAACAAGAGCAGCAGTAAGTGTTAGCAATAAGGCACGTTTCATAAAAGTCTCCTCAAAATAGTATGTTATACGACCATAAAAACTAAAAAGCAGAGCATAAAAGAAAGCTAAGAAGCACAAAAACCAGAATAGCTTTGCTGTATACTCCTCGCCATTTTTATCTGTATACAACAAAACTATTCTTTTTGCAAGAATTCTTAGCATATTCTATACATTATTGAGGAAAAGCTAATGCCAAAGCGCCTTTAAGAGCATCCAATGTGTATATATCGCGCAAAATTATAGGACTTTGCCCCTGAAGCCCAGCTCCAAAAATTGCTGAGAACGGTATGCTACTGCCGCCCAAGGCTTGCAACAAGGCTTCGCCTGCGGCATTATCATGGGTTAAATCTACACGCACAAAAGTCAAATCATAATGCTTTTGTAGGTCGCGTAAATTCTCTTCCGTAAGCACCGTTTTTTCCAAAAATTTACAATTTGGGCACCAATCAGCCGTAAATTCCACCAGCATATTCTTTTTGCCCACATTTTCTTGGAAAGTATGTGCAGAAAATTCTTGCCAAATAATCTGTGCCGCCGGCTCAGGTCTAGCCACATACAGCACAGCCGCAACAATGCCTATCAACAAAAAACTTCCCAACATATATCTGCGCCACCGTGGCGCGCGTAAATCGCCAAAACTTCCCCATATCCAACCAAGCACAGCCACCATAAGCAAAGATAATAACATGGGTAAAAGCATTTTCTCCGGCAAAATAGACAATAAATACAAGCACGTTGCCAATAGGAAAAATCCTATTATTTTCTCCAAAACATGCATCCATGCACCGGGCTTTGGTAATAAAGCAGCCAAACGAGGCTGTATAGCCATGGCTATGTAGGGCAAGGCCATGCCCACTCCCACCGTTACAAATATGAGCATAATTATGGGTAGTGGCTGCACAAAGGCAAAACTGAGCACACCACCAAGCAAGGGGCCACTGCAAGGCGTGGCGAGCATTGTTGCCATAATACCCGTCACATAGGCTTGCACATGCGGCGAAGAGCTTTGCCCGGCCTTTAAATCAAGCATGGGCAAAGTAAATAATCCAAACATGGACAAAGCCAGTGTAAAAACTATGACCACCATAGCTGCCACAAAATAATTGTTTTGAAAAATTTCTCCCCAAAACAATCCCGCTAAACCTAAAATTAGCGCCAATATGATAAATTGCGTTAAAATTCCCGCGGCAAACAAAAGACTGTGCACCCTAAAAGCTTTAAAACGTGCGCTGCCTTCATCGGTAATAAACAATAAAGCACTAGCTTTGAGCGTTAATACGGGTAAAACACAAGGCATTATATTCAAAATAAAGCCAGCTAACAGACTTAAAAGCAAGGCTTTTCCTAAAGAACTTACCTCTAAGCTTTCTGTAAAATTACGCGGTGAAAATTGCCAGTCTGGCATATTTTGCTTTGCAATGTTTTCTTCTTCACGCAAGGGATGCAAGGGGCGCAAAGGTAAAATCGGCATGGACGCGGCAGGGCTTATTTCTGTGGCAGAACTTACTAAGCCCAAAGCACTGCGTTTGCTTGGATCAAATGTAAGCTGCGTGTGAAGACCTGTAGCAGTATTTTCTTGCAAAAGCTTGTGCTGTTCCTTGGTCATGTTCGGCCATGGCTTTGAAGGCAAGGCAAATTGCAAAGGTAATGTTACAGGCAAACAATGTTCTTTTGAACACAGCAAAAGCTTTGCCTGCCCTTCCAAGGGCACTCCTTGAACAACATCTTGCAGATCAATAAAAAAAGGAACTTTACCTGTGTAGGCCGAAATAGTCTTTGACGTATCATAAAAATCAAGGCGATCTTGTCCTTTGGGGTACAACACCGTCAAAGCTTGTTTTGCATTGTCTTGTGACACAGCTTGCGCATACAAAGTGGCCGGCAAACCCACTGTGGAATGTAAAGTATACGCATAAGTGTAATATTCTTCACGTATATCCAACCACACCAAAGCAAATGCCCCTTGCTCGCCTTGCACATACTCAACTTCATATGCAAGCTCCGAAGGTACATCTTGCGTGGCCGCCAAACTTAATGGCACCACCAACCATGTGAAAATCAAAAGAAAAACACACATGTAACACTGAATAATATATTTTTTCATAAGGATATTCATATTTTTATTTTTGCAGTAAATTTACTTGACACAGTACCTAAAAAAAGCATAGAACACACTTCGCGTGTGGGTCATTAGCTCAATTGGTAGAGCAGTTGACTCTTAATCAATTGGTTCGGG
>CAYJHG010000174.1:0-3985 GCA_964369535.1 uncultured Desulfovibrionaceae bacterium | reverse complement strand
GGTTGCATAGAAGAATACGACACTCGCATGATAAGAACATGCAAATATGTGCAAAATGCTGTTAATTTGCCGGCTGAAGAAGGTTCTGTATTTTTTCTAGTGGGCAAAGAAAAGACATCTCATCCAACTATTTCAGTGGTGTGGAACAAGGCACAAGAAGAAAATCTAGAAGAAAAAACATCTTTACAGTACGCCCTAGAAAGCCACAATGCATTTACAAATTCTTTAACAAAATCTATACATTGCTATCACTCACACAGTAAGACGTGTGCAAGCATACACATAGGTGCATAATGAAAACAGCTCCTTTAGACGCCGTAGCTCGCCTTAATAACGAAGCTTTTTTGCATATTTTACAGTCCATATTGCTGAGCCAACGTAGCAAATATTCTCCCGAAGCGCATGCTTGGGTGCCACCGCACATTTTTGCCGAACAAAGTTTTGCAAGTGACGGCTGTTCGCATGAAGAAATGCAAGCCATACTTAAAACATTTACGGACATGTTTAATTTAAAAGCCCCCCTACCACCTTCGAGTGAAAGCTTTGGCAACTATACCGATACCATGTATAAAAAATGGCGCACCGAAGGAAGCACGGTCACCTTTTTCACTTCCGGTTCCACTGGTAAACCAAAGCCTTGCACCCATCCCGAAGACCACTTGCGCCAAGAACTCACGGGCATTGTCCCCCTTGTGGGTGGCCGCAAAAGTGCTTTGGTAACTGCCCCTTTGCAGCATTTGTATGGTTTTACCTTTGGGCTTTTATTGCCACTTTCTCTAAATATTCCCATACGCTTAGAAGCTCCCATTCCCACAGCCATATTCCACCAAATCCAAGAAAATGATTTAGTGGTCACGGTACCCTTTATTTATGCTCGTATGGCCGAATTGAGCCGCTTGCACGAGGCTGAGTATTTAGAGCGACTACAGCCCAAAAATGCCTTTTTGATCGCTGGCTCTGCCCCCTTTGCCCAAGAAAATTTTGAACAACTTTTATCCATAGGTTTGCACCTCATAGAATTTTTTGGTTCTTCAGAAATGGGTGTTATGTGTTGCAGACAAAAGCCCGGCGGTTACTTTACTCTTTTACCGCAATTTGATCACATTGCCCCTAAGGATGCCCAAAGCTCCGACGTGGTACGCCGCACATTCCCTGATTCAAGCACCAGAGATTTTGAGCTACAAGACAGCATAGACTGGAAAAATGAACGAGAACTCTTGCCCCAAGGACGTAAAGATTCTGCAGTGCAAGTGAGCAGCGTCAATGTGTTCCCTGATTATGTATCAAAAATACTGGAAGAACACCCTTCTGTTTCACAGTGCGTTGTGCGCCTTATGCGCCCCGAAGAAGGGCATCAATTAAAAGCCTTTGTTGTGCTACACAAAGACCATGATGAAGAAAATGCCCGTAAAGAATTACGAGCCTTTGGCAAACAAAAACTCAAACCAGAAGAACAACCCGCCCGCTTCACCTTTGGAAAAGATATTCCACGCGGCTTAGTGGGTAAACCCGCCGACTGGTAACAAGCTGTTATGAACCTTTTATAACAGTCTATCGCAAATCAAAACTGGCGGTGCAAATACATTGCGCCGCCAGCTTTACTTTGCTCCCTGCGCGACTAAACCACGTTCTGTGTTTTAGTGACAGATAGCATTGCTACTCATACCCTATTATATGGTTACCGTGGGTACCGGACCATGACTTGAAAATTGTTGTGGACTTAGCACTGCTCCATAAGCGCCAGCATTGCTAAAAAGCAAATAGTTGCCAATGGCCACATTTTCAAGATGAACATTGCGGCATACTGTGTCTAAGGCAGTGCAAAGATTACCACAAATATGCACTTCTTTGGCTGCAACGCTCTTGCCCAATGCTTGTGGAACCATGGTGATACCGCCCCAAAGGGGTTCATAATGCCCTATGGCGCTATTGGCAGACACAAGCTCTGCAAAACCGGCCATGGCTGGACGGAAGAAACCATTAAGCAGCCCCTTGGCAATAACAAATGTGGTGCCGCGTGATTCTTTTATATCTATAATTTCTGTAACATAAGTTCCAGCTCTTGCCACTAAAAAGCGCCCACTTTCTATATATAGATTGATGTTGGGCCAGCGCTTGGTGAGTCGCGCATGTATGCCTTTGGCATGTTCTTGCATGGGCTTAAGATCAAGACTTGGCAAATGCGGCGCATAACTTATGCCAAAGCCGCCCCCAAAGTCTACAAATTCTAAATTAAGACCAAGGACATCACTCCAAAAGAAGGCTAAGTTTTCTAAATGGCTAAATATTTTCTGCATTGTTTGGGCAGAAATAATTTGACTGCGTATATACACATGAAAGCCCACAAGTTCACAATGCTTAAGGCCTTGTAGTATATCCTTATGTGCCAGTAATTCTTCTTCGCTTACGCCAAATTTATTGGGCAATGCGTTGGTAAGGCTTTGTTCTTGGTTGATGGCCACAGACAAATTAGGACTTATACGCAAACCCACCTTGGCCTTTATGCCAAGCTTAGCACAAACGCTATCTATGCGTGCAAGCTCGGTGTAGGAGTCGGCCACCACAAAACTGTGTTCAATGGTTGCGGCAATATCTGCTTCGCTTTTGCCAGGGGTTGAGTAGACAAGACGTTCTTTTTTGCAGCCAAGCTCTTTGGCTTGCATAACCTCGCTGGCAGAAGCTGCGTCGATGCCAACGTTATTTTGAATAAGAAATCGCGCTACATTGCGATCATTATTGCATTTTAATGAATAAAGCACTGAATAATCCGCAAATGTGGAACGCAATTTTTGGATTTGCTCTTGTATGTTGCTGCTATCATATATATAAAGCGGACAACCGTTTTCCTTGGTAAGTTCTATGATTTTTTCTAAACTGTATTGCATATATTATTTCCTTTCTTTTTATATTCTAATGGTTTTTACCAAAATTGTAAAGTGCGCTCTTGCAACTCTCACGCGGCATGGTGGGTCAGTTCAAACTGAATTTAAGGTCTATTAACCACGCACTGGATTAGGAAAAATTTTAAAATTTTACAATCCGTTTTCAAGCGTACTTTTGTACAAATAGGAAAACATACTACAATCAAATGGAGGTAAGTATTATATATTTTTACGCTATTCTTTTATAAAAAAATAAACATTTCTGCGCGATAAAAAAATAAACAAAATTTTGTAAAAAAAAGTTGACTCTTTGTTTTTCCTTGCATATAACACCTCTTGCACACGGGTCGTTAACTCAGTAGGTAGAGTATCTGCCTTTTAAGCAGAGAGTCGCAGGTTCGAACCCCGCACGACCCACCAAGAAATTCAACCCCTTACGGTAAACACCGTAAGGGGTTTTTCTTTTTTCCCCACACCATTCCCCACACCAAAAATGAAAGTAGGTGACAATAGAGACAACGCAGGGTAGGCTTTCAAAAAAATTTTGCCATAATGGCGTGTGCAAATATTTGTTTCCCACAAACGAGAGGAAGATACACCACTTAGCAGATGAGGCCATGCACAGGGCTGCTGGAGTTGTGGATGATATTTTTTCTAAGGGATAAGGTGATAAAATGGGTAGGATTGACTTTGTATCGTATATGAATGACGCGTATTATTGGGATTATATTTATAAAAGCAATCATGTTCTATGCTACGCACGCCCAGAATTAGAAGAGGCTATGGCGGCGTGCAGCATCTTGGATGCCTTACAATAAAACACCTGAAGATAAAGAAGTTTTTTTTGTTGTACGGAATATAATTGCCGCCATGTGGAATCGTAAAAATAATCAACCTACATCTTTTGATTTAGATTCTTTGACTGCTGAAGAAGAAAATGCAGCAAAGAAAATTATGTTTTTTTGCTTAAACTGGCGTTATTACCCATGGTCAATAGATAGATGTCCATCAGCTTTACAAATTGCCGAGTATTATCATTCAGAAGGGATGTTTCCTCGTATTCCATATGTTTTAACTACTGATATATATACAAATGGTATAAA
>CAYJHG010000173.1:0-4040 GCA_964369535.1 uncultured Desulfovibrionaceae bacterium | reverse complement strand
TGATCAAAGACGCCATTAAAGATAATATGAAAGGCATGGTTGTGGCCGGTGCCGCTGGTGCTGCAGCAGGCGCTGTGGCAGGTGAAGCTGCTGCAGTAGAAGAAGAGCCAGCCAATGATGGCGGACCAGCCCCTGACTTCGGCTTTGGAGCCTCTGGTTCTGACGGCGACGGTTTCGGCTTCTAACATCTTATATCTTGTGGGGGGAAGGAACTTTTCCTAATGTTTAAAAAGTTCTTTCCCCCCAACATTATCAAAAAGTGCTCATTTATAAAGCCTCATTTACTCTTTCTTAACTCTCCTGCTTCTTTTTTATTACCTACCAAGACGCGCTGTCATTAATGCCTTTTTTATGCTTGTTAAAAACTTGACAAGCTGTTGTGAATGCTTACATTAAATTTCAGGAGTTCTGAGGTTTACGGCAAAATATCAATATGGCCGCAATGTTGATCTGCCTAAGTTTCAGAGCTTTTGTTGTTTATTGACCCATTGAACACTGATGTACTAGGCTTTTAGGGTGTGTAGAGTGTTCAGGTTTTAATTGTAAAAATACCTAGGCGGCTTGCGTATTTAGTGTATGACAGAAAGGATTTTAGCATGAAGGATTTAAGAAACACTATCGACATGTCTCGTCGTAAACTTTTGCACCTTGGGGGTGTTGCCAGTACAGCCTTGCTGCTTGGCGTTGGCAAAACCGTTGATGCAGAAGCAAAAGGTTCCGCGTCAGATATGACACCGTCTGCGGCAGATCTTGCCAAAATGAATGGCACCCTCACAACTCCCGAAAAAGCCCTTGCCATGCTCACAAAGCAGAGCGAGCATTTCACCCCGCGTGTTGTGAAGGTTTCCCCGCATGTGTATGCAGCTGTGGGCTATCACGGTGCCAATACCATTATGATTGATGGCAAGGACGGCGTTATCATGGTGGATTCCCTCATGGGGCCTGAAAGTGCCGGCAATGCCTTCAAAGAATTCCGCAAGCATTCTGATAAGCCCGTAAAGGCCATCATATATACCCATAGTCACGGTGACCACACAGGTGGTGCTTCTGCCTTTGTGCCCAAGGGTGCAGAAATTGGTAAAGATATTGTAGTCATAGGCCATGTGGGCATGGGCGGCGGCCATGGAACCGATAAGAACCTTGACCCCATTGCCGGAAAGCGCGACATACGTCAATTTGGGCGTAAGTTGCCAAAAGCTGAACAGACCAACCGTGGTTTGGCTCCTGCAGGCACCATTGACCATGATCGTGGAACTGGTTTTATTCCGCCCACATTGCGGATTTCTGAGGATTATAAGACTACCATTGCGGGTATGGATTTAGAGCTTGTTTTGGGGCCTGGTGAAACCAATGACGCTATTTTCATTTGGATACCCAGTGAAAAAGTGCTCATAACCGGTGATAATTTCTATCATACCTTCCCCAATTTATATGCCATTCGCGGCACACCTTATCGCGATGTGCGTGTATGGGCTCAATCTGTGGCTAAGATGGCAACGTATAAGCCTGAAGCTATTATTCCAGGACATACAAGCCCCATTATTGGACAGAAAGAAAGCACCGAAGCTTTAGAAAGTTATAGTGCTGCCATCCAATATGTGTATGATAAAACAGTGGAAGGCATGAACAAGGGACTTGACCCCATAACCATTGCCCAAAATATTAAACTTCCAGAAAGTCTTGCGAATAAGCCTTATTTAACAGAGTTTTACGGAACCATTGAAGGGGCTTCGCGAGCCATTTATGCCGGACTTATGGGTTGGTTTGACGGTAACCCCGTGAATCTAAATCCATTGCCGCATAAAGCTTCTGCCAAGCTTATGGCAAGGCTTGCCGGTGGCGTGGATAACCTTAAAGCACAATTTGAAACTGCCATAAAGAATGAAGAATTTCAGTGGGCCTTAGTGCTGTCTGATAATCTTATGCTTTTGGACGGCGTTGACCATAAAGCTATGCGAAAAGAGCAAATTAAGCTTTTACGCACCCTTGGCACCATGGAATATAACGCACCTAAACGTAATTACTATTTGAGCTATGCCAATGAACTTGAGCAAGGCTCCATAAAGTAAAAAAGTTATACAAAAAGCCCCAGCTTTTTAAGCTGGGGCTTTTTTTGGGATCAATTTTTAAAAAGGGTTAGCTACTAGGCTTAAGGCTTTGGGTGAGCTTGGCAAGTTCTTGAGCCTGCTCGTGCAGATCTGAAACCGAGTGTGTTGCTTCTTCCATACTTTTAGCTGTTACCAAGGCAATTTCATTTACTTGGCTTATATTATCTTTAATATGTGTGGATGTGGCTGACTGTTCTTCAGCTGCTGTGGCAATAGATTGTACTTGTTCGGCCGAATTTTTGGTCATATCGGAAATTTCAGACAAGGTATCGCCAGATTGCTTTACAAGGTCTGTGGCTTTTTCAATGGCGCTGAAAGAAGCTGTAGTTTGGCTAAGGCTTTGGCTGGCGCTGTTTTGTATTTCATTAATTATTTTGGCTACTTCGTTGGTGGAGTCCATGGTTTTTTCTGCAAGTTTGCGCACTTCATCAGCCACAACAGCAAAGCCACGTCCTGCTTCACCGGCTCTGGCGGCTTCAATGGCGGCATTGAGTGCGAGCAAATTGGTTTGATCTGCAATTTCAGAGATAACGCCCATCACTTGGTCAATGGATTTTGCGCTCACATCGAGGCTTTGCATATCTTCCATAAGTCTTGTGGTGAGTTCTTGTACCTCTTGCATGCTTTTTATAGCTTCACTGGCAATATGGCCACCGCTGTGGGCTTTAGATCCCGTTTCTGCCGAAACTTTTGAGGCCATGCTGGCATTTTGTGCAACGCTGTGAACGGTATCACTCATTTCTTCCATAGCTATGGATGTATTAGAAATTTGCCCTGCTTGGTCTGTAGCGCCTCTTGCGCATTCGTTGATGGTTTGTGCCAACTGCTCAGAAGCTAAGGTCATTCTGTTTACAACTTCTTCTAAGTGATCGGCCACTTCAAGCATGTGTTCAGTCTTTGAGTTGGCGCTTTGTTCAGCAACGGCCGCAGAGTCAAGGGCTTCTTGAATTTTAGCAGCATTTTTCTTGCTTTCTTCAATGGCATTTTCAGCGTCTTGAATTTTTTCTTTTAAGGAAAATACCATGCTGCGCAGGGCATTGGCCATGATAATGATTTCGTCTTTTGTTTTTGTATTGCTGATATCATCGGATATATTTTCAATTTGGTCACCAGCATTGAGATTGCCTTCGGCAACGTCACTGGAAATCTTTGTAAGCGCACTCACGGGGCCGGTGATAGATTTGATAATTTTTATGGAACATATAAGGAGTATGGAAACAAGAATTAGCACAGCAATAACAAGGTACAATTCGATGAGATTAGCTTGCTCTTGCATGCTTGAGTGCAGTTGCTTTTCTAAAACAGCAACATTTTCAGTATAAACACCTGTGCCGAACCAATAAGGGGTACCGGCAAGCATGGCCACATAGGCCGTTTTTTGGTCAACTACTCCATCGGGTTTTGGATACATATAGGTGACAAATCCGCCTCCGGCTTTGGCAGCTTTGTTAAGTTCTTGAATAAATTTTACGCCTACTGAGTCTACGGAATCTTTAAGGTCTTTGCCTTGGATGCCTCTGTTGACAGGGTGCAGCACTACGCTTGTTTCTTCATATAAAAAGAAATACCCGGAATCGTTCACGTCAAAACGAGATTTTACTATAAATTTATCTATGATATCAAGTTGTTCTTCGCGTGATTTGCCGGCAATTTGCACTTCAATACCCTTAATGGCTGCCAAAGTGATATCTTTGATGCGGTCTTTTTGCAGAGCATACATTTGTTCGCCCGCAAGTTCACTGCTGTCATTGGCAATTTTGTTGATGGCAAAATAAAATACAATAACAAGCCCTAGCATGATGGTTACCGATGTTATTAAAATAGTGTAAATTTTAGATCCGATTGAGAAGTTCTTTATCATGAGCATCTTCCTTTGTAGTAATAGTTATATGTTTAAATAATCGGCAAGATGAGAAAACATATTAGATTTTA
>CAYJHG010000172.1:0-4057 GCA_964369535.1 uncultured Desulfovibrionaceae bacterium | reverse complement strand
TCCGCGAGCCAACACAAGCCCTTGGGCATTGGTGATGGTCAAGATGGTGGTGCCCGTCTCCTGCATGATGGATTTAGCTATGCTTTGCACAATGGCAGTGTCGTTGCGCATTATGGCTGAAGCCAAGTCTTTATTATCGGCACCAAGTTTGGCAATATCCAAAATATTATCTTCAGTAGCCTTAATGGTAGCAGCGAAATTTATTTGTGCCGTATTAATATTTTCTTCTAAGACAAAGGTTAACGTACTTGAATAGTTATACGTTGATACAAGATAGATGGTTATAGAACTTATTAAAAGAAGTGATACCAACATTAAAACAATTTTATGACTTACTGACAAACGCATAAAACCTCCTCGATCTAGGGTATTAACGTCATCAAAAGCGCTTACGTTCAAAAAATATCAAAAATATTAGACTATTACTGTAAACACTTTTCTTGCTAATATGCTATGTAAAAAAACATGAAGCGTCAATGATATTTTTTTACTTATATGGATTACAAGACAAAAGCTCATTGCATTTTTTGAGGCTCTTGCCTCCATCTATTCTTGATTTTTGGTCGCATTGACTATCGTCAACGCTCTAAAAGCCTCCGCACAATGAATTGTGCAGGAGTCTTTAATTTAAGTGTATTATCATACATATAGCGTTCTTTGTATGCAGTAAAAAAATATACTGACATAAAAAAGGCCAAAAATTCAGCTATGGGAACTGCAAGCCACACGCCATTCAAGCCTATGTATTGTGGCAGAGTAAGGATTGCCAATGAAATGAATACAAAGGTGCGCAAAAATGAAACAAATGCCGAAATTTTTCCGTTGGAATATGCTGTAAAAAGTCCCGACGCAAAGATATTTATACCTGAAAAAAGAAAGCCCATGGAAAAGAGATAAAATCCGTGTACTGTAAGCGCATAGGCCTTTGTTTCCTTCTCTAAAAATATGCCGGCTAGGGTTTCATTGATAGCAAAGGATATGAAAACAAGAGCTACGGAACTTATTCCGATAAATTTAATGCATATAGAAAATAGCTTTCTTAAGCGTGACTTGTTCATAGCTCCAAAATAAAAGCTGATGACAGGGGCAATGCCTACGGAAAATCCAATAAATAATGTATTTATAAGAAGTTGAGCATAAAGCACCACGGTAATGGCGGCTATGCCATCACTTCCTGCCATTTTTAGCATGGTAATATTAAATAAATAAGTGGTAACGCCTGTGGCAAGGTGCGTTACCATTTCTGAGGAACCATTGCCGCAAGCTGTGAAAATGGACTTTATATCTAAAGAAAATGACACAAAGTGCAGTGATTTTTGTGTTTTTTTGGTAGAAAAAAAGTATAAGCCCATGAGAGTGGGTAGTGAGAAACCTAAGCCGGTAGCTAGTGCTACACCTTGCATCCCAAGATCAAAATACACAATAAATACATAATCTAAAATAATATTTGTCAAACCACCAAGTACAAGAGCTAAAAGCGCAAACTTAGGCTTACCGGAAGCAATCATGGCATTTTCAAAAATAGTTTGCAAAATGGCACAAGGGGCAAAAAGAGATAATATGAAAAAATAATCATAACAATATTGGTATGTTTCATCATTGGCACCAAGGGCAAGCAATATTTCATGCAAATATATTTGGGTAATTATTGTAAGCAATACGCCTATGCTAAAGCCAGTGACACAAAAAAGAGTCAATTTTTCTTTAGCCTTGTGCGCCATTCCTTCGCCTAAAAGCCTTGCGCAAATGGCATTGCCCCCTGTTCCAAGCATGGTTCCAACAGCTATAAAAACCGTAATCATGGGTAAAATGATGTTTATGGCCGAAAGAGCATGCGTACTAATGAGATTAGCCACAAAAATACCGTCCACCATAGTATATACAGACATAAAAATCATCATGGAAATACTTGGCAATGTGAATGAAAGAACATTCTTAAAGGTAATAGTTTTAATCATAATTAATGAACTCCTTATACTAAAATCTCTTTGTTTACCGCAAAAAAAATATATGCTAGGTTTACTATAAAGTATGACGTAATGTGAGAGTCAACCAAAAAGGTAAAAAAATGGAAAAATATTTATCTATCGGTGAAGTTGTGAAGATGAAAGGGGTAAGTCATAGAGCTTTACGCCATTATGATGATCTGGGAATTTTAGTGCCTGCGTATACAAATCCTGAAACAAAGTATAGATATTATGCAAAAAATCAAATAATTGTACTGGATATTATTCAACTCTGTGTGGCCTTGGACATACCTTTGAAACATTTTAAAAATTATATACTTGAGGACGGCAGCATTAATGCCAGACAAATGATAATGGATGCTAAAATTAAGGCCTTGCAGGTACAAAAGGAGATTATGCAAAAACTCTACTTTTTAGATTCTGCCGCAACACATTTTAGTGATGTTGACCAAATGTCACAACAAAAACACGCTTTTATAAAACGTATGCCGCAAAGATACTTTCTTACAGCGCCTGCACCTGAAGACTTTGGAACTCTTGAAAATTATTGGACAAAACTTACAGTGTTGTATAAAACAGCTATGAAAAATGGCTTTGCCTTATCTGTCAATCAGGGTTTGTTTTTTTACTTAAAAGATGGACTCCATCAAGTGAAATATTTTGTAGAAATTCAAAAGCCCACATGTACAGAATTAGAAGATTCTGATATTTTTATTATACAGGAAGCAGAATTTTTATGTGAATGTTTTGAAGACAAGTGCTTTTTTGAAGCCTTAGAAAAATACCAGTCGCATGAAAAATACCTTGCTGGAAATATATTTATTTTAAGTGACATACTTGAAGGAAATATTACTCATAAATCCGCCCCTTTTGAAATACAGCTTTTATTGAAATAAGCGTAGTTTATGAATAGATATAACAAACATAATAACAAATCATGGCCATAAGAGTTATGAAGCTGCAAGAAAGGAGTAAGTATGTTAAAATTTATCGGTGAAATTATAACACCTTACCAAAGCGTGGAAAGTTGCCCTCGCAATATCAGTAAAGACGGCCCACCATGCTCTTTAGTACTGTATAAAGAATATCAAGGCGGGCTAAAAGGATTACAGCATGGCGATAAAATTCTTATTCTGTATTGGTTGAATTTTTCGCAGGATGCGCCTATGGAGCAAAGTTCTCCAAATGAAACAATCAAAAGGGGCGTGTTTTCTTTGCGTTCTCCGCACCGTCCAAATCCCATTGGAGCTGCCGTGGTGCGCATCGAAAATATAGCTGAAAACATTCTAGAAGTGAGAGGACTTGATTGCGTAAGTGGCACAAAATTATTGGATATTAAGCCCGCCATTATGGATGAGCAGAAATAATCATAAAAAAACAAGACAATCTGTTGTCAAAAGTTGCTCTTTAAACATTACTTGAAAAATATTTTTTTACGAATTCTCGCTATGTTCAAAGTTTGTAACATACGAGAAAGATATGTTTTTTGCAATACACTGATATGACATCCTTTTGTGTAATCATAGTTTTTCTATAGGAATAATAAAAAAATATACAAAACCCCTTGTCAAGTGTAAAATGTTGCTTATCTATTAATTAAGCTGAAAGGGAAAACGCGAACTGGTGATGTTTCTTTGAAGGTATACGATGGAAAGGAAATTGCCGGCTTGTCAGTTGTGTGTGATAGGGAATGTAAGAAGCTAACGGTTCTGTGCAGAACCATAAAGTGTCTTGAGTGTTCATTTTTGACTGGCTCTTTAATTGAGCTTATAAAATGGTTGAAAATCACTAGTCATGTTTTCAACAACTACAGAGGGTGGCATTCCCCCTCACCCCAAGGCTTGGACATATATTAAATATGTTGAACAGGTAACAAATACATGACTCACTCTCAAGTGCCTTGCGTAAGGTTCTGGAAGTTCCCCCGCTTCTTCTTACGCAAGGCTTTTTTTTGTAAATTTCTGCCACTTCATTTTTTTGAGTTTTTTTTATAAATTAAAAACCGGTTTCGCATTAAAGGTTTATCTGCATTTTACACAATGCATTGTGCTGGATATTTCCTTGTTCTTCAAAATTTTTTCGTGTATATG
>CAYJHG010000171.1:0-4060 GCA_964369535.1 uncultured Desulfovibrionaceae bacterium | reverse complement strand
ATTTCGTCTCTTTCGCCAAATTGCATAGTACCTGTGGGGCAGGCCTTTACGCAAGCTGGCAACATGCCCGCTTGAATACGGTCAAAGCACATGTCGCACTTGGCAACATATTTTTTGGCGGCATTGAAATACGGCACTTGATAAGGACAAGAGGATTCAAAGCCGTCAAATTCTGCACTTTGTTCTGCAGTCAATTTGCTCATAACTTCTTTGTTGACAAGCACAACACCGGTGGCTTCATCTTTAAACATGGAGCCTTCAAGGATGCCATTGGCAGTGTCTACACATGGAGGCAATACGCAGTGACGGCATTGATCGGGGAAAAAGTTCCAAATAACTTGGTTCTTATCGCCCAAATGCTCGTGAAAGCGTACTATTTTATAGTTATTTATGTTCAAATCAGGCGGATTTTGATGTGTGCCTGTTTGCTTTGTTTTATTAGCCGGTAGGTCGTGCCAATCTTTACATGCAAGCTGACAACCACGGCAAGCGGTACAACGAGTTGTATCTACTAATAATGCTTTTGACATAATATTACCCCCTCTCTTTAACCAAGCTCAGTCAGCTTATCTGCTTTACGTATATTGACACAACAGGCTTTTGCTTCTGGAATGGTGGTATTTGGGTCATAAGCACAAATGGTTAAGCGGTTTGTTGAGTCGCCACAATCAGGAGTGGTCCAGCCATAAGCAAAGGGCATTCCGATAAGGTGCACTGTTTCACCCATAACCTTAAACGGACGCACACGAATGGTTACCATGGCTATGGCTTCCACACGTCCACGCGCACTTTCAACAATAACACCGTCACCGTTTTCAATGCCTTTTTCCTTGGCTAACTCGTGACTCATTTCCACATAGAGTTGTGGTTCAGCCTCAAGTAAGTTTGGTACGTTACGCGTTTCACCACCACTGCACCAGTGTTCTGTCAAGCTGTATGTTGTAAGAACAATGGGGAAGTTTGGATCTGCTGGCTTTGCAATTTTATCAAATTCACTTGCATGGAATTTATAGCAAGGTGAGGTGAGCTGCTTTGAGTAAGGATGGCTCTTAATGGGGGTTTCTGCCGGCTCATAGTGCTCTGGTAATGGACCATCCACACGACCAGGTCCAAAGAGCTGGGCATGACCATCGGCTTGCATTATAAAGGGTAATGTACCCTTATCAGAAGCGTGTGGTGCGGCAGGACCGTCTGGCACGTCACCAATCCATTTTTTGCCATCCCACTTAATAACGGCCTTATCTGGATTGAGTGGTTGTCCGTTTAAGTCCACAGAGGCGCGGTTATAGAGAATGCGGCGGTTTACAGGCCAGCACCAAGACCAATTGGGATATAGGCCGATTTTGGCTTGCATTTCTGTTTGTGAGGGGTCACGGCGCTTAAACTTCTTGCCTTCTTCCTCAGTATAACCACCGGAATACAACCAGTTCAGTGAAGTTGTGCTTCCGTCTGCTTGTAGGGCTGCAAAGCTTGGCACAAGCTGACCGGCTTTGTATACTTTATCACCAATCTTTGTTTCCTTGGTAAACATACCATTGATGCGGCGTGTCCATTCATCGGCTTTATATTTTTGAGGCCAATCAATGCTCAAGATGCCTTCTGGGAAAGCACCACCTTCTTTTTTATACAATTCACGAATCTTATTGATAAGCGGAATGTACATGTCACCAAAGTCGCGTGCTTCGCCACCAGGGTTAATGCCCTTATCAAACCATAAGAGCCAACGACCACTATTACTAATGGTGCCTTCTTTTTCTATGCGGTGTGCAGAAGGCAAGAGGAATACTTCTGTTTTGATCTTTGTGGGATCAGCACCTGGACGTTGCCAGTTGTCTGAGGTTTCAGAATTATGCAATTCACCCATGACAAGCCAATCAAGATTGTCAACGGCAGCGCGCATTTTGTTGGTATTTGGGAAACTATTTAATGGGTTTACACCAATCATAAATGCGCCACGCATTTCACCGTGAAGCATTTTGTCCATGGCATACATATAAGAATAGTCTTCGCCTGGTTCACATTTGGGCAAGTAGTCATAGCAAAAACCATTTTCAGCTGTAGCCTTGTCGCCATACCAGCCTTTTAGCAATGAAACTACATATTTAGGACGATGCCCCCACCAGTTGACGCTTTTGTCCATCTTGGTTGATGGAGTATTGGCCTTTTGGTATTCTTCAAGACTTTGCCACGGTGCCAACGGAACACTGTGATATCCTGGCAAAATGTGATATAATAAAGCGTGGTCGGTGGAACCTTGTACATTAGGCTCACCGCGAAGGGCGTTTACACCACCACCGGCAATACCAACATTACCAAGAAGTAATTGCACCATGGCTGCGCAGCGGATATTTTGCACACCCTTGGTGTGTTGTGTCCAGCCTAGAGCATAAAGAATGGTGCCGGCTTTATCTTGCTTACCACTGTTTGCATATGGTTCATACACACGCATGAGGTCTTCTTTAGAAATACCCGTGGTTTTTGATACGTTATCTAAGGTATAGCGCGAATAGTGTTTTTTCATCACATTAAACACGCAGCGCTCATTTTTCAAGGATGGGTCACGTAAGGGGGCACCATTTTTGTCACGCTTAAAGGTCCAAGTGGAGCGATCGTATTGGCGAGTTTTAGCATTATACCCACTAAAAAGACCGTCTGCAAACTTAAAGCTGTCGGCGATAACAAAGGTAGCATTGGTATTATTCATTACATAATCATGTTGATATAATTTATTTTCAAGAATGTAATTAATAAGACCGCCAAGGAAGGCGATATCCGTGCCGGAACGAATGGGCACATGGAAATCACAACGCGCAGATGTGCGCGAGAATTTTGGATCCACATGGATTAAGGCCGCACCGGCATCTTTGGCGCGCATAATCCATTTGAAGGATACAGGGTGGTGTTCAGCAGCATTACTGCCAATAATAAGAACCACATCGGCATTTTTAATGTCGATCCAGTGGTTGGTCATAGCACCGCGTCCGAACGACTCTGACAGAGCCGGTACAGTGGGGCTGTGTCAGACCCGTGCCTGGTGGTCCATATGGACAACACCCAGGCCGCGCATGGCTAAGTGGATAGCAGCACATTCTTCGTTGGAAGCGTGTGAAGAACCCATGTGACACATAGACTCTAAACGGTTAACCGTTTGGCCTTTGGCATTTTTGGTAATAAAATCTTTATCGCGAGTGTCTTTGATACGACGTGCAATGGTATCAAGTGTCCACTCCCAATCTTTTTCTTCCCACTTAGTGCTGTATGGCGCACGATAAAGCGGTTTCAGTAAGCGGTGGTCATTTGAATACATATTGAATAAGGCGGCACCCTTAGCGCAAAGTGCACCTTCGTTGACTGGGAAATCAGGATCACCTTCTGTGTTTAATAATTTGTCATTATGCACATAGGCAATAACAGAGCAGCAAACAGAACAGAAAGGACAGATAGTGATAACTTCCTTTGCTCCTTCCATTTTTAACTTGCCGGCATAAGCCTTGGCTTGCGACATGGCAAGACCTAGAGGGCCAGCACTAAGACATGCCATGCCCCCTACGGCTGTTAGCATTTTCAAAAAACATCGGCGTGTATAACTCATACTCCAAAAAGTATAAAATTAATAACATTACGAAATGTATGCACAAAATGCATACCCATATAAACATCGCTGTATTAACCATAAGGATACTTTTTTGTAAAGAATTATTTGTTAAAATGACATTTTGATGAAAAACATTGGCAAAACGTCACTCTTTACCATTGCATAATTTCATAAAACAAAAAAACCCTCAAAAAATGAGGGTTTTTCAGTAAGCCCTCTACACAAAAGATTGTGTAGGGGTTTCAGTTTGATTTTTGTTTTCCAACTATACTATGCGGAAACTGTCCACCAAGGTGCAACGGCGCAAGCGTACAAATGTACGAGCACTGGTAACACCTTCACCGGTGGGGGTTGAGATGGTCATGGAAGTCCAGCCTTCACCGCCAGCACCTAGAGCTGCTATATGTGGTCCATTTTTTACAAAAAGGCTTGTGTTCATAAGCACAGCCATCTTGTGCATATTAT
>CAYJHG010000170.1:0-4087 GCA_964369535.1 uncultured Desulfovibrionaceae bacterium | reverse complement strand
ATGAGCACAAGCGACCACCTTGTGCCACCTGTGGTCAACAAAAACTTTTGTGAGGCATTACCGCCAGAAAGCTGCAAAAGTGTTCATGGCATAAGCCATTACGGCACATGGGAAAAACTGTGGGGCTATGATTACTAAGCCTGCATAAAGCAACCATCTTTTACCTAAGCTGTTAACAGGCTGTTGAAAAAGTGCAATCTACATTGTCAGACTTGTTTTTTGCTCCGTAACGTATGTTTTGATACGCGTCCTCCGCAAAAAAACTTTGTCTTCCTCGTATCTTACATTTTTTGAACAGCCTGTAGGAAAGCGATAAAAAAGCATGTCGCAAATATTTTTTAAAAACAGACTTTTGCAACAGGCTTTTAAGATGGAACCACACCTAAAATAAAGCTCGCAATATAAAGAAATACGTCACCGCGGCAATTAAAAGGCAAATGCAGGGCATTATCATCTTTGGAACAGCCCTCATCAAACTGACCTTAAAGTATTCGCATGACAAAATAAAGCAAATATGCAAGGGGCTTGCCATGGCACCCACCATGGTGCAGGCTATGGCAAGCATAAGCCATGGCCCAATGGGGCCGGAATTGCTGGCTTCAACCAAGGCCACCACCAAGGGAAATGCCGCACCTGCCGTTGCAGTCATAAGCCCGGTTAAAGCGCCTATGGCCATGGGTAAAACAATGGCGCAAATGAAAATGCCTGTAATTCCCGTATCTTCACTGACAAGTGTTGCCGCAACGCCACCGTCGGCAATAATGCTTTTAAACACTCCCAAAGCTCCCACCACAAATATCATGGAACGAACACTGGGCTTCATGAGCGTTAAAAAGAAGTTTTTAGGGCCAAGGTCATTTTGCCATAGACACAACATTACTGCCAAGACAAGCCCCACAATAACCCCATAGTCCATGGGTAAGTGAGGCAAAAATAAGGCAAAACACAGTTCAAAGAAAAGGGCACCCAATATGGCTAAAAAAAGCGGCCCGCCTTCGCGGCCTATGGTTTTCCAATTATCTGTCGGAATATCGTTTTTGGAAAAATTAGGATCTGACGTAAACTTATGTTGGCGCACAAAGAAAAACCAACCAATACCAAAATAGACAACACTAATGGGCATTGTCCACATCAAAAGAGAAGGAGTGCTAATGCCGCCAATGCTAGCAGCCAATATCATGGTGGGGTATAAGGGCCAAGACATTTCCATGGTGTGCCTAAACCAATAATTTATTATGGATTTCTCTTGCTCTTCCATGGGTAATTCTTTGGCAATAACATTGATCATGGGTGCTGAAAAAACCGCCCCACCCGGCATGGGCAAAAGCCCAATGAGCATGGGAAAAAACACCATGCGTATCCTTGGTGAAACCACGCGGTAGGCAAGCGCTGCCATAAAGCGCTCAGCTTGCTTTGTTCCTTCCATAAGTGTCGATAAAGATAATACAAATATAACAACACCCCATACAATTAATATGGACGTGTCAGAAAAAATAGTCATGCCAAGTTCAAACCAACGCAAAGGCGAAATATCAAAGAGCAAGGCCATAATGAATGAACCAGCAAGTACGGCAATGCTTAAACCCATACGAAAACGGATCATTAAGAGCATTAATGCAAAAACAAATGTTAATTTTACATAGGGTATAAGCATAGAAATTCCTCGATTTTTTTAGTACGCTGCTTACGCACTAATCTAGAGTTCTCGTAATGTCAACGAGAAGGAGCTGTGCCATACGCAGAATAATGGCTAGACGGCGGCAAAACTTATGTATAATATGGCACGCATCGAATTAATAAAGGAAAAAATATGCTAGATTTAAAATTACTCCAAAAGCAACCCGAAATAGTGGAACAAGCCCTTAAGGCGCGTCATTCTGATATACATGTGGACCAGTTCACAGCATTTGATGCCGAAAGACGTAAATTGCTTCTTGAAGTGGAAAGCCTTAAGAGTGAGCGCAACACAGCCTCCCAAGAGGTGGCAAAATTAAAAAAAGCAGGCCAAGATGCCAGCAAAACCATAGAATCGCTTGGGCTTTTATCCGATCGTATCAAAGCTCTTGACGTTGAAACAGAAGAAGCCAAAGAAAAAGTTGATCAATGGCTTTTAAATGTACCCAATATTCCTCACGAAAGCGTGCCCTTGGGCGCCGGTGAAGAAGATAATGTAGAAGTGCATCAACACGGTACACCAAGAGTCTTTGACTTTACACCCAAGGAACATTTTGAACTGGGCACTACTCTTGGCGGTCTTGATTTTGAACGCGCCAGCAAACTTGCAGGCTCGCGCTTTGTGGTGTCTTTTGGGTGGGCCGCGCGTCTTGAAAGAGCGCTCATAAGCTTTTTTCTCGATGAGCACACAAAAAATGGCTATATGGAAGTGGCGCCGCCCTATATTGTCAATCGCAAAACCATGACCGGCACAGGGCAACTTCCTAAATTTGAAGAAGATCTTTTTCGCCTGCAAGGTTTAGAATATTTTCTTATTCCCACAGCAGAAGTTCCCTTAACCAATCTGCATGCCGGCGAAGTGCTGGAAGAAAATTTCTTGCCCCAAGGCTATTGCGCCCAAACCCCTTGCTTTCGTTCCGAAGCCGGTTCCTATGGCAAAGACACTAAGGGGCTCATCCGCCAACACCAATTTACCAAGGTGGAAATGGTGCGCTTTGCCCACCCCGACGACTCATACAATCAACTGGAACTCATGCGCCGCCATGCCGAAGCGCTTTTAGAAAAGTTAGAGCTGCCTTATCGCACCATAGTCCTATGTACCGGAGATATGGGCTTTGGCGCCACCAAAACTTATGATCTTGAAGTGTGGGTGCCTGGGCAAAATACCTATCGTGAAATTTCTTCTTGCTCCAATTGTGGCGATTTTCAAGCGCGAAGGGCCGATATTAAATTCCGTCCCAATGGCGGCGGCAAGCCCCAATTTGCCCATACTTTAAATGGTTCGGGTTTAGCCATCGGCCGCACCATTGTGGCCATATTAGAAAATGGACAACAAGCCGACGGCAGCGTTGTTTTGCCAAAAGTGTTAGTGCCTTATATGAACGGCATGGAAGTTATTACAGGAAATTAATTTTTGGATTTATATTGGGGGAGGGGAAAAAATCTATGGCAGGAGAAATATAATCATGGAAACAAGCAAAGCTTTACCTTGTTCTTTTGATCCAAACGACCCACGCCCTTTGGTACTTTTTATAGGGCGTGCCGGTGGTCGGCTCATGGACAATGTAAAATACATGTTTGTGCAGGCTGCCACCCATGATTATGGTTTTGCTCCGTGTTTTCTTACTGCACATCGTGATGAATTTGCTCTTTTGCATGCGGCCAAGCTACCTGTGTTGCACCTTGGGCAGTGTACAAAGGAATTTATTGCTGGTGCCAAATTGGCCGTGCTTGATGATTTTACTGATAAATGCGGGCCGGATTTGCACCATGCCTTGCAGGGCATTCCCAAAATACAATTATGGCATGGTATACCCTTAAAAAAAATAGGTTTTCCGGAAATTGAATCGCAAGTCAATATGAACGAAGCCAAAAAGCAGCATTTGCGTGAACAATATTCCGGCTATATGTGTGCTGCTTCCACTTCGGCTTGGGCAACGGAGCAGCTTTTTTCTCGAGTGTTTAAGGCGGAACATATTGAAAATTTGGGATTTCCGCGCAATGATGTGCTTTTACGCCCCGTGAACCGATATGATATGATAAATACAGACAGAGAGCTTTTTAATCAATGCCAAGCCCACCGTAAAGCAGGTGGAAAAATTGCTGTATATATGCCCACTTTTCGCGATACCGGCGGCGACTTTTTAAGCGACAATGCCCTTGATTTAGCTTTGCTAGCTTCGCTTTGTCAAAAGAATAACATATTGTTGGTGGCTAAATTCCATCCCTATGTGGGGGCTGAAGCTTTTCGCGATTTGCCGGGTTTTGTGCTGTGTAAAAGCTCTGCCGATATGTATCCTATCTTGCCTCTGGCGCATGCGCTCATTACAGATTATTCATCCATATATTTTGATTGGTTACTCTTAGATAAGCCCATACTTTTCTTTGCCTATGATAAAGAAAAATATGTGAG
>CAYJHG010000169.1:0-4102 GCA_964369535.1 uncultured Desulfovibrionaceae bacterium | reverse complement strand
TATAACTGCGAATAATCTCTAAAATACCGTCATCGGTAAGCGTCATATTTTCAGGCTTTAAGCCATGGTCTTTCAACTGCTTTGGTAAAAGGAATTGTCGGGCAATGCGCTTTTTTTCCGTTTCCAAATAGCTATTTAACTCAATAATTTCCATACGGTCTTGCAAAGGTGCCGGTATGGAGTGCAAAGAGTTGGCTGTGGTTATAAAAAATATTTTGGATAAATCATAATCCAAATCCAAATAGTGATCCATAAAGGTTGAATTTTGTTCTGGATCAAGCACTTCCAAAAGAGCTGCCGCCGGGTCACCCCTAAAGTCAGCACTCATTTTATCAATTTCATCCAAACAAAACAAAGGATTATTAAACTTTACACGCTTTAAGGATTGTAAGATCTTGCCCGGCAATGCGCCCACATAGGTGCGTCTGTGTCCGCGAATTTCTGCTTCATCGCGCACACCGCCAAGGGATAAGCGCACAAAGTCACGCCCCGTAGCCGTGGCCACAGAACGCGCAAGAGAAGTCTTACCCACACCGGGAGGGCCCACAAGGCAAAGAATGGGGCCTTTGAGCGCGCCGGAAAGTTTTTGCACAGCCAAATATTCCAAAATACGTTCTTTTGGTTTTTCAAGGCCATAGTGATCATTATCAAGGATTTCACGCGCACTGTGAATGTCCATGTCAATATCTTTGAGTTTATCCCAAGGCAAATCCATTAACCAATCTACATAGTTGCGCAAAACTGTATATTCTGCGGAAGATGTAGACATGCCGCGCAATTTACGAAGTTCGCGCAAGGCTCTTTCTCTAGCTTCTTCTGGCATGGAGCGTTCTTTAAAATGTTGCTCCATTTCCACAAGCTCTGCTTGGGGATCGTCATCGCGCCCCATTTCTTTATTAATGGCCTTGATTTGCTCATTCAAATAATATTCGCGTTGATTGCGTTCCATTTGGGTACGCACACGATTTTTAATACGCTTTTCCACCGAAGACATGGCTATTTCGCTTTGCAAAAGCTCATAGGCTTTTTCTAAACGCTCCAAAGCGTTATTCAGCGCTAAAGCTTCTTGCTTTTTACGATATTCAGCTTTTAAATGTGGTATAATGGCATCGGCAAGCTTTCCTGCGTCATGCAGACTTGTGATGGCAAGCAAAACATCTTGCGACATTTTTTTATTAAGCTTGCTATATTCTTCAAGTGTTTCATGCACAGCCCTAACGGTGGCATCTGCTTCTGGCCCTTGCACGTCTTCTTCGTGCATAGCACTTGTAACAACACAAGGAAAATCTTTATCACCAAAGGGGTGAATTTCATTCACTTCTGTCCAAGTGGCACGGTAAAGACCTTCAAAAAGCACTTTTATGGTGCCGTCCGGCAAACGCAAAATCTGCAAAATTTTACTAACAACACCCACAGTATATAAATCGTTTACACCTGGTTTTTCTGTGTCCGGTTCGCGCTGTGCCACCAAGAAGATTTTTTTATCAAATGAATTATACCCGGCTTCAATGGCTTTGATAGAGGCCTCACGTCCCACAAAAAGAGGCATGATGGCGCGAGGAAACATGACCACTTCGCGCACGGACATGAGCGGCATTGTAAGCTGCTCAGGAATAAGACTGTGTTGTATTACCATGAAAAACTCCTAGGTAGGCTGTTAACCGGCAGCTTGTTCGCCTTGCTCATCTGATTCATACAGCAAAACAGGTTCAATGCCTTTTTCTATAACAGCCTTATTTATAAGGCACTCACGCACATTGGGCATGGTTGGCAATCTATACATGATATCGAGCATAATTTTTTCCATAACATTACGCAGACCTCTTGCGCCAGTTTTGCGCTCAATGGCTTGAGCGGCAATAGCACGCAAGGCATTGCTTGTAAAACGTAAAGTTACATTATCAAGCTCAAAAAGTTTTTGATATTGACGCGTAAGGGCATTTTTGGGCTCGGTCAAAATGCGCACAAGATCCTCTTCTCCAAGGTCATCCACATGAGTAATAACAGGAATACGACCCACAAATTCAGGAATGAGACCAAATTTTACTAAGTCAGCCGGATGCACTTGGTCTAATAATTGAGAAATACTTAAATCTTTCTTACTACGGCCTCTATTGCCAAAACCCATGGCACCACCGCTCATGCGCGAGCTTACAATTTTATCTAAATCTACAAAGGCTCCGCCCACAATGAATAAAATATTACTGGTGTCCATGCGGATAAATTCTTGCTGCGGATGCTTACGTCCGCCTTTTGGGGGTATGTTGGCTTCAGTGCCTTCGATGATTTTTAGCAAAGCTTGTTGCACACCTTCACCCGAAACGTCACGAGTAATGGAAGGGCCATCGCCTTTGCGTGAAATTTTATCTATTTCATCCACATAAATAATGCCTTTGCTGGCAGCTTCTATATTATAATCAGCATTTTGCAAAAGCTGTACAAGGATGTTTTCTACATCTTCACCCACATAGCCAGCTTCGGTAAGCGTGGTTGCGTCTGCAATGGCAAAGGGAACCTTGAGCACGCGAGCCAAAGTTTTAGCAAGCAAAGTCTTACCGCTACCTGAAGGCCCCACAAGAAGGATATTGCTTTTTTCAAGTTCCACTTCATCGCCAATGGCGTCAGCATAAAACACGCGCTTATAGTGATTGTGCACAGCCACAGAAAGAATTTTTTTGGCTTCATCTTGCCCAATAACATATTCGTCAAGGCGAGCCTTAATTTCCATGGGCGAAAGCAAATTGCCGTCATCAAGCACTTCTACCATGCTTTGCTGGGCAATAATTTCATTGCAAATGGTTACGCATTCATTACAAATGCGCACATCTGCCTGCACAATTAAATTTTGTACACTATATTCAGACTTTCCACAAAAAGAACAATTTACAGAATCTTCAGCGGGCGGCATGGGTGGCTTTTTCTTGCTCATATATATTTCCTTAAGGCATACATTCTTCAGTGTCATAAAGACAATGCATCTGCTAATTTGCAAAATATACGCCATTTATTCAAAAAGCATAAACTTAACGCTAGACACAAATACAGCGCTTTCTCAAACAAATATAGACTGCACTGTCATTTAGCAAGAAAAATAGTTTTTTATTTTTCTTACCATTGATATTATTAGTCATTTTCTTGGTTCAAATCATTTCTGGACACTAAAATTTTATCAATCATGCCAAATTTCAAAGCTTCTTCTGGTGTCAAAAAATGGTCACGTTCGGTGGCTTGCTCTACCTTGCGCACACTTTGCCCTGTATGCTCTGCAAGTAATTCGTTCAAACGCTTTTTAATGCGCAAGGATTCTTTGGCATGAATGTCAATATCTGTCACTTGCCCTCTGTATCCGGCCAAGGGCTGATGTATCATAATTTGGCTATTGGGCAAGGAATAACGCATGCCTTTATCTCCGGCAGAAAGCAAAAAAGCCCCCATGCTGGCTGCTTGCCCTATGCACACCGTAGTAATGGGGCAAGTGATATAGCGCAAGGTATCATAAATGGCCAAACCCGCCGTTACGGAACCGCCCGGCGAATTAATGTACATATTAATTTCCTTTTCAGGGTCTTGCGACTCTAAAAAAAGCAATTGTGCGCAAATACTTGCCGCAACACCGGCATTGACTTCGGTGCCAAGCATGATGATGCGGTCTTTTAATAAGCGCGAATAAATATCATACGCCCTTTCGGAGCGTCCGGTGGTTTCTATAACATGCGGTATATAATAAGACATTTTTTTACCTCAACAATATATTGCAAATTCATTAAAAAGAAAATTCCCCACAGCAAACAGAAAAAAGGAACACTACCTCATATCAAATATTTTTGCTGTAGGGAAGAGTTTGGCAAAAGTTTTTGCCAAACTCATGTTCTCTCTCAATTTATGCTTCAACTTTGGCTTCAGCGCCTTCCACATATACCACGTTGGCCTTGGCATAAATAGCTTCCATGGCTTTATCGGCCATGATGCGGTCACGCAAGGTAAATATGGCATTGCTGCGTACATAATCCTCGCGTAATTGCTTATAATCTTGCCCGCTGCGCTGCGCCATTTGATAGATAACCATATCAACTTCTTGCTCTTGCACTTCCACATTTTCTTT
>CAYJHG010000168.1:0-4106 GCA_964369535.1 uncultured Desulfovibrionaceae bacterium | reverse complement strand
AGCACAAAAACAATCAACCAGAAAAGGAAAAAAATCATGTCTAATTTCTTCAAAAATTTGTCCAAGTCCCGCCGTCAAGATGCCATCGTTATCAGCCTTGGTTTGCTCTTAGTGTCTCTTTCTAAGTTTATAGCTTAATTTGCAACTATAGTTTATAGAAAACTAAAAAATATACGGTTGGTGCTACAATCAACCGGAAAAAGGAAAAAATCATGTCTAATTTCTTCAAAAAATTGTCCAAGTCCCGTCGTCAAGATGCCATCGTTATCAGCCTTGGTTTACTATTAGTATCTCTTTCTAAGTTTTTAGCTTAATACGCGATTATAGCTTATAGATAGCTAAAAAATACACGGTTGGTGCTGCACTTGCCGTGTTTTTTTTATGATTTTACCTGAATAAAGAAATATGCCATGCAACACATACTATTAATTCACGACGGTGCCCCTTTACATGAATCTATGCAGTATTTGCTGCAAAATATTTTGCAAAAGCCCCTTCATATAGATATTTTATATATCATTCCGCAAAACTTAGTGCATTATGGTCAGGTGGACCAACTGGCAAGTGCTGCCATTAAAGACGATTTTGTCAGCTATATACATGCCCAAGGTGTTGAAGAATGTAAGGAAAAATTAGAACCCTTGGTTAATACTTTAAAATCCATGGCTGAAATGCATGAGAGTAGCCTTGAACTGTCTTTGCATGTGCGTTGGGGCAAAGCCCGTGAAGCCATAGAGGAAATTGCCACAGAATATGGTGCAACTTCCATATATGTGCAGCAAAATACCTTTGGCCTTGATTGGTCATTGCAAAAAAAATCCCTGCGTTCAAGCCTTGCAGATGTCTTGCGCGTACTGTAATGTAATGCAAAAGAAATTCTAATTATTTTTTGGGTGTACTATGCATAAAAAACTTTTTTTCGTTCATATGATACTGGGTATGCTTATGCTTGCGTCTGTAACTGTATCCTATGCCGCAAAAGTTGAGCAGGAACCAAAAATCTTTAACTTTGGCGTTATCACTCTTACCCATCCATTGGTTATTTATAGGCAATACCTGCCCTTTGTGGATTATTTAAATTTAAATTTGCCTTGGGAATTTAACCTTGTGCTTTATAAAGAATATGCTGAAGTTGTCGATGCCATTGAAAATGGTGAACTTGATATGGCCTTACTTGGAGGAGACTCTTTTGCGGTAACCATTGAAAACACAGTGCTTCAGCCTGTGGCCGCTGTTCTTTCTCGTGATAAGACCACAAAAACATACAGCATGATTGTCACAAAAGAAGATAATACTAGCATAAATACTGTGGCGGATCTTTCCGGTAAATCCATGGCTTTTGGCCCTTTACAATCTACATCAAGCTATGTTGTTCCCGCAAAATTTTTAGCTAAAAATCATATACAGCTGAGTGATTTTATAAAATACAGCAATTTAAATTCTCATGATGCTGTGCTAAGAGCTGTGCTTAGGGGCGATTATGATGCCGGTGCTGTGAGTGAAGCTTTTGCGCAGCGATTTTTGGGGCATGGTCTTAAAGTCGTGGGCGTTACCGAAAAATTTCCAAGTTTTTTAATTGTGGCAGGAATAAATGTTCCCCAAAAGGTACGCGACTCAGTTGCAACTTTACTTTTGAAAATACAAGCAGATAGCGAAGAATTTATAAATATGTCACAAGAATGGCCGGAAATTTTGCGTAATGGCTTTGCGCCTGTAGTGGTAAAGGATTATGATGTTTTTGAGCATTTGCCAAGAAAATCTTTAAACACTATTGCCCCTTAAGAAAAATATTATGCAAAAAGCTTATTCTTCCATAAAATCTTTGCGTACATCATTTCGCATTATGCGTCTTGGTATGCAGGCAAAACTTTTGCTTACAGCCATCCCTGTGTTGATTTTTTTTACTATGCTAGTGAGTTATGGCATTATTGAACGCGAAAACAGCATTTTGTATCGTGATACGGTACAACAAGGTTTAAGTATTGCCAAAAGTGCGGCGCTTCTATACACAAATGCTAGAATTTATGAAGAATTGCGCATGGTTGACCCTTCTGGCATGAGTGAATATTTAGAATATTTCATGGAAGACATGATGCACCTTGACCCACGCATGCGCGGATTTTTTATTTTGAATACGCAAGGCAGGGTGCTTGCCCATAATAATTTACGCGAATACGGTAAAATATACGCACATGACGAGATACAAAGCTTACTTAAAGATAAAAAGGATTTTGTAGAAGAAGTATATACCGAAGAAGAGGGGCATGTTTTGCGCATAACGGTACCTCTGGCCATTGCGTCTAAGTTTTGGGGCTTATGCCGTGTGAATTTTTCATTAAATGAGATGGATGCGTATAATTCTCGTTTGCGCAATGAAATTTTAGCCTTGGCAACGGTTTTTTTGCTCATATCTTCCGTTGCGGTATGGCTTGTGGGGAGGCACTTTGTTTCCCCCATTCGACAACTTACTAAAACCATGAAAACCATTACCTTGGAAGGTGAACTTTCGCAAAATTTGCCTCTTTTACCGCATCGCGAAGACGAGATTGGTAAATTACAAAATAGTTTTGTTTGGATGCTCACGCGCTTGCATGAAATTGAAGAAGAGCGTTTGCGCAGTATTGAGGGTATGTTGCAAGCGGATAAAATGGCCACGGTGGGGCAATTGGCCTCTGGCCTTGCGCATGAAATCAACAATCCCTTGGGCGGTACTATTCTTTGCTTCCAAAATCTTTGTGAAGGGGATATGGATGCGCAAATGCGTCAGCAACATATTGAAGTTATAAACGAAAGCCTTGAAAAAATTCGGCGCACCTTAAGTGAATTTTTGCGTTTTGCAAGGCCAACGCCGCTTTCTATTCGCGAATTTTCCATAGAAGATATTTTTGCCCAATGCCAAAATTTGGCGGATTTTTCTTTAAGTCGCCACGGCATAAGTATGCATATATGCTCTATGCCGCATATGCCCATGGTGCAATTAGACCCAGATAAAATAGGGCAAGTCTTATTAAATTTAGTGCTTAACGCAGCTTATGCCATAAGAAATAGGCATAATGCCAGCGACAATGTGGCTGCTGTGTTGTTAAAAGCCTATACGAAGGACGATTTTCTTTATATTATTGTGGCGGACACAGGCCCCGGTGTGACCAAGGAAATTCAGGAAAAGATTTTTAATCCTTTTTTCACGGAAAAACCAGAAGGACAAGGCACTGGCCTTGGTTTAGCTGTGTCCAGTGCGCTCATAACCCAACACGGCGGCACATTAAGGCTTGTTACAGACAATGCCCCATCGCACAATAACATTGTGTATGACGGGGCTGTTTTTGAAATATCCATACCTTTAAATATTACTTAATAATCATTGGGTGAAACTTATGGACAGTTATTCCATATTACTTGTTGAGGACGAACTCTCTTTACGCATAGGCATGCAGCACGCCTTGCAAAAGGCCGGATATACAGTACAAACTGCGGCTTGTGCCGAAGATGCTTTGCCTTTATTGGCAGATCAGGATTTTGATCTTATTATTAGCGACTTGCGCATGCCGGGTATGAGTGGCTTAGATTTATTGCGGCATATTCGTGAATATATGCCAGATTTGGGCGTCATCATCATTACTGCATTTCCCGAAGTGGAGCTTGCGGTGCAGGCCATTAAAGAAGGTGCTTTTGATTTCTTGTGCAAACCATTTCAAAGCGATGGCTTGCTCATTGCGGTGGAAAGATATTGCAAGTATTTAGATTTAAAAAAGGAAAACATCCGTTTACGCTATGAAAGGGGTGTGGAATTTATAGGTAAAAGTCCTGCCATGCTCAAGGTATTTGACCGCATTAATTCCATTGCCGACGCTTGTGTGCCTGTGTTGATTTTAGGCCCGAGTGGGGGCGGTAAGGAATTGGTGGCTTCTGCATTGCACAATTTAAGCGGTCGCGCTTCCAAACCTTTTATTAAAATAAATTGTGCGGCATTACCGGAACAACTTTTGGAATCAGAACTTTTTGGGCATGAAAAAGGCGCTTTTACCGGAGCGCAAAATGCCAGAAAAGGAAAATTTGACGCGGCCAATGGCGGCACACTCTTTTTTGATGAATTAGGAGAAATGCCT
>CAYJHG010000167.1:0-4120 GCA_964369535.1 uncultured Desulfovibrionaceae bacterium | reverse complement strand
GCCCCGTTATTCCCACAGCCAGATTTAAGGACAATTGGGACATTTCGGCCTTGCGAGCTGTGTCGGTTTTGCGCTATCTTCTGTCGCAAGGCATAGAGGCAGACAGAATGTCTGCTACGGGACTTGGTTCCTTAAATCCTATTATGCCAAATACAACCGAAGAAAATCGCGCGCGCAATAGGCGTGTGGAATTTGTATTAGAACGTGAAGTAACAAAGGAACAATAAGTCATGGCTGATAAAAAGTATGCAATTTCCCTTGATGATGAGGGTAGCAAAAGACATGCCTATAGGGCAACGGTAAATGGCATTAAGGTGCGCGTGAATAAGGGAGCGGATTTTTATGACCTTGAAGATTTAAGCGCAACTGGATGTTCATTTTCTATGCCCCATGTGACTTTTGCCGAGGGAGATGTCATTTCTTTACAATTTATGGTGCGTAGCCGGGTTATTTTGGCAGGGCTAGAGGCTCACATTGTACGCATTGTCAAAGAGAGTATCGTTGCTTGCTCATTTGCAAATTTAACATCAAGGCAAGAATATGCTCTTGATAAATTTGTGCTTGAAATTCAAAAGCGTATTATTGCATTGCAAAAAATTTAAGTTTTTAAGGTAAAAAAATATATTTTTTCGTAACATATCCATATAGTAGCATTAGCAATGCTCTTTTCAAAAAAATGTGCCAAATCAACCTTTGATAGTGGCACTCTTTTGTGTTAGTAACGCTTGCTAGCGTAACGGTGTTTATAAATCTGTTTGCCACGCGGCCTTTTAAGGCGTGCCTGTCTGCCAAAAAAAACAACACATTACGCTTGTGTGAAGCAAAAGAATCAAAGCAATATGTTTTTGGTAGCTTTGTGGCAGCCTGCTGCATGCGCCAATTATGAAAATAAAATTTGCATAACACTAAAGTATGAGTTTTTATACAGGTTGTTCAAAAAATGATCTGACAATGCAGATTGCATTTTCGGGCAGCCTTATAGGGGAAAAGAATGGAATTAAAAGACCATAAAGTGCTCGTGGCCAATCGAGGCGAGATTGCCACACGCATTGTTCGGGCATGCCATAAGCTTGGTGTGTCTTTTACCTGTGTGTATACTGCAGAAGATTTTGCCTCAGGGCATGTACGCCTTGCGCGTGAACTTGGGGGCGAAAAAAGCCTTTATAAAGTGTCTTCTTATCATGATGCCAATGAACTTATGGCTGTGGCAGATGATGCCATGTGCACAGCCGTTCATCCGGGATATGGGTTTTTTGCCGAAGATTTTCGTTTTGCGCGACGTGTAACCAAACGTGACCGCAAGCTTATTTTTATCGGGCCTTCGTGGAAAATTATTCGTGAGCTTGGTGATAAAATCAATACCAAACGCTTGGCTCGAAGTCTGAATGTGCCCACGGTGCCAGGCTCTGACCGCCCTGTGTATGATGAAATGGAAGCGGAAAAAATCGCCCGTTCTGTTTTTGAATTCCAAATCCAACGTGGTATTAAGCGCCCCTTGGTGCTTGTGAAGGCTTCGGCCGGCGGCGGTGGTATGGGCATTGAAGAAGTCTATGATATTGACATTTTCCGCTCTGTATATCGGCGTATTCGCAATTATGCCTTGCGTCAATTTAAAGACGAAGGTGTGCTCATTGAGCAGCGCATAACAGATTTTAACCACCTTGAAGTGCAAATTGTTTCCGACCGCACTGGCAAAAATCCTGTGCACTTTGGTACTAGAAATTGCTCTATACAGTCCACAGGCTTGCAAAAGCGCATAGAAATTGCGCCGGGTTTTGATCCGGAAAATATAAAATATTCCTTTGATGCCGCACAAGTTTTGCGTGATATTATTGAATATTCTTTAACCATGGCGCGCAAAGTGGGCTATGACAATGTGGGCACTTGGGAATGGATAGTAACCAGAGATGGCGAGCCATTTCTTATGGAAGTAAATACGCGTATTCAAGTGGAAAATGGTGTTTCTGCTCGTATTTCTCAAGTGAAAAACCGCATGAACCTTGGTGAAGTAGACCTTATTGCCGAGCAAGTGCGCATAGGCCTTGGTGAACCTTTAGGCTATGGGCAAGAAGATATTTCTTTTGAAGGCATGGGTATTGAATACCGCCTCATTGCCGAAGACCCGGATAATCGGTTTTCGCCTTGGGTTGGAAAAATCAACAATTATGGCTGGAAAAAGCACGACTGGTTGACCATGCTCACCCATGTGCCCACCACTGAAGCCTATGAAATCCCCACAGAGTTTGATCCAAACCTTGCCCTTGGCATTGTGTGGGGCAAAGATATAGAAGAAGTGCGCACGCGTGGAGTACAATTTTTAGATGAGTTGACCTTGCAAGGGCAAAATACCGCCGGTGAAGCACTAAAGAGCAATATTAACTTTTTGCGTACAAATACTGCGCGTATTTTACGTTTTTAGGGTTCATAATTATGGATAATTCTATCGAAAAACGCATGCAAAGCCTTGCGGAAAGGCTCACATATATACAAGATGTTTTTGTGGGTAAGCATCAAGATAAAATAGATCTTTTGCGAGAAAAACATGCCCAACTCACCGATCGCCTAACCTATGGATTAAGCGAAGATGCGCACACGGAAGTGGTCACTTTAGAAGAACTTTTTGGCTTTATGGAGCGTAAGCTCGAAGCCAAGATCACCGCCATGGACAAGGTGCGTATTGTGCGCCATCCACAGCGCATGTGCTTGCGCGATATTTTGGAAAATGTGTATGATAACTTCACCGAAATCGGCGGACAAGACGAATATAGCATTGACCCAAGCATGCTCATTGCCCGCGCCATCATAACCAGAAGACGTGGCAAAAAAACTTTTAATCAGTCGGTGATGGTTATTGGTCAAGAAAAAGGCCATGGGGCAGAGTTTCGTAATGGTGGTTCGGTGAAACCTTGGGGCAATGCAAAAGCTTTGCAATATATGCGTGTTGCTGAAGCCGAAGGTATACCAATACACACATTTATTTTCACTCCTGGTTCATATCCTGTGGAAGATTATCCTGGGGCTGCGCAGCAAATTGCTCGTAATATTTACGGCATGGCTAATTTGCGTGTGCCCGTGGTTGCCATTATTTCTGAAGGCGGCAGCGGCGGTGCAGAAGCCATTGGCCTTGGCGATAAACGCCTTATGCTTTCGCATGGTTATTATTCAGTGATTTCTCCGGAAGGAGCAGCAGCCATTGAAGGTCGCTTGAGAGAAGGCCAACGTGCTACGCCGGAACTTATAGAGCATTGCGCCGAAGCCTTGTGCATTACAGCGCAAGATAACGAAAAATTCGGATATATTGATAAAGTTATACAAGAGCCACCCCTTGGTGCTCGTCCTACGCATTTTGATTTTTATAGAAATTTACGCCAAGAAATTTTGCGAGCCACCGATGAAGTGGTTATCACCACCCGTGCTTTGCCTGTGTTTCGCGGTATAGCGCTTTCGCGCAGACGCAGACCAGACATAGACCTTGAAGATCGCTATTTGCGTTGGGGTTTATCTTCTTCCAATAAAGATCGCCTTGTGGAATTGCGCCATAAAAAATTCTTGCAACTTTCTAAAAATGCCTGCCGCGACCGTCGCCCTTGGTATACAAAGGCTTGGCGTGCCGTTGCCGGTGCCATGCTCATGCGCTACAATAAAGTGAAATACGATTTTTACCGTAATCATCAGCGTAAAATAGGCTTTTTTATGGAAGAAGTGGACAGCGAGTGGCAACTCTTTAAAGCAAGGGTGCGCGCTCCTTTTTCACGCATTACACGTACTTCTAAAACTGCATCCACCACAGCCATTGAAGAATTGACAAAATTGTCATCTTGGACTGGCGAAGGTCGCAGGAGCCGTTGGAATTACATTTCACCACGCTATAAAGTTGACCGCACGCTCTCATGCCCCAATGCCGCCAAAGATGGTTGCCTTGACCTTTGGGGGCCTGACCTTTTTGCAGAGTTTGCTGGCGTGTGCACCCATTGTGGGCACCATTTTCCCATGGAGCCTGAATGGTATGTGCACAATGTTTTTGATGAAGGTTCTGTTTTTGAGTTTAATAGTGCCATTGAAGCAGGTAATCCTTTAGAATTTAAGGATTTTGACAAAAGAATTCGCGAAGCGCAAGAAA
>CAYJHG010000166.1:0-4152 GCA_964369535.1 uncultured Desulfovibrionaceae bacterium | reverse complement strand
GCCTGAGCTTTTTGTTTTATGGCATCTATATTTAAAACGCTACCATGCTCATCTTTATCAAAGGGTATAACCCAAGGTAATTTTAAATCGGTGCGCCTGCTTGGCATAACAAGAAATCTAAAGATCGTACTGCCCAAAAGATCTTCACCTTGATTAATAAACCAAATACGCGCATTTTCAGGGGTATTTTTTTCAATATATTGAGCTGCTTTTTCTAAGGTAAGCCTTGTTTCGGGCAAAGGAATATGTCGTGGCAAGACCCAAGGCTTAAACCCTGCAATAAGCAACACAATAACAACATGACCCACAAGAACCATGGCTATAGCTTTATTATATTTTTCATAGTATTTTGCCAGTGACGTATAAAACACCAGAGTCATAAACGCTACAATACCGGCAGCGTAGGCACCAATATAGCGCGAATAACTGGCGGCGGTATAAATCTCTCTTTCACTGTGAATGTGCACAGCAATAACAATGCGCAAGAAAAACCACGCCAAAAGCCCCAAGCTCAACAATACAAGAACCATAACATGTTCCTTGTTTATGCGCAGTTTAAAAAAATAAAAAGACACAGCATATGCCAGAAAAAATGTTATATATAATGGCAAAATAGTGAATGGAATCGACATAACTTCCATGGGTATCCAAGCAGAATACACCACAGGAAAAACTAAGAAGGCTCGACCCCAAATTTGTAAAACTTCCCAAGATATGCCTTTAAGCTGTTGAAAAGCATCAGAAACAAACATAAAATTCTTAGTGCTCTCAAAAAAACCCACTGATTTCTTTGCAGCAGCATCTGCAATACTAGTAAAATCAGGCACAACTACAGTATTTTGCAAAAATTGCTGCGTCACTTCGCTTATGTGATATACCCACGCTATGCGGCTGAGCATAATACCCAAAAATAAGAAACATGTTACTTTAGCAATATGCATAAGGGGCATGCTGTTTTTATCTTTTTTATAGCAAAAATGGCTATGTACAACATATGTACATATGACTCCAAGGCCAAATAAAAAACTGGTGGCCTTACTGCTTGTAAGTAAAATCACCGTGCACACAAGGGCACATGTCTGCAAAGTGCTCCTTTGCATAAAGCAAGCAAGGCAAATACCAAGAGAGAATAAAGCAGCTTGATAATATTCCATGTAGGCCATGGTATACATATTTTCTTTAAAATCAGAGCCAAAAAGCCTAGCAATGCAAAACACAAGCACAGCCACAAGTATGGCTTGCCATAGAGGCATGTATTTACGGCAAAGGGTAGCAATAATACTTGCCAAAGCCAAAAGCACACTGGCCCCAGCTATACCGGCACTGCCTTCATCAAAAACCTGCGAGCCAATTCTAAAAAAATCAAGCCCATTGGTGGAAAAAAAACTTTGTAAAATGCTGGCAAGGGGAGGATGCACCGTGGGAACATAACTTTCCATAATAGGTGATGCCGTGTTTAACAATCCTCCCGTTTCAAAAAGGTCGCGCGCCAAGGTCATCCAATAAAATTCGTCGTAATACCGAACCTTTGCTCCATAAAAATACCACACAACATATACTTGCGAAAGCATATGTAAAGAACCAAGAACACAATCTGAGTTCCTCAAATCACACACATGTTTTTGCTCTGTGCTTGGAGTTTCTTTAACCCTTCGGTGTAAAAAAAAGAGACTGGGAATAATAAAAAAAAGACCAAGAAAGATATGCAATATATTAAATGCAGTAAGCACATTGAAATACGCAGCCACATAACCACCAAGCCCAATGTAGGATAAAGCAAATAATGGCGCAAAACCATACGGTATGCGCCACAGCACTGCTATAGAAAAGCATAAACCCAAAAAGCTTATCATGGTTAAAATTATATATTCCATCCAGACCTACATAGACTATTACATTGCTTATAAATACAATAATTTTGCCTTATTTCACAGAAACCCCTAACACAACAACATGCAACCTGTCCACTAAAACATATATTATGTAAAAATTCAGTTTGTTTAATAGCACATATTTGTAAAAAAACCATCGACCTTTTGCACAAAAAAAGAAGGCTCTGTGCACACAAAGCCTTCTCGGTCATTATAGTAATTGAATCTGAAAAACGTGTTTGCGCACTTTTTTCAACAGCCTGATATGGTACATTTTTTACAAAGCATCACCAAAGCGTTTCACCGGTAAATGACAAGCACCGCGACCTGTACGCGCCGTAAAATCTTGATGATAATCTTCTGCAGCAAAAAAAGCAGGTGCTGCGCTCAGCTCTGTAACCACTTTAAAGCCTTTTTCTTGCAAAATGGCTATGAGTTTTTCGCTTATCTGCTTTTGTTCCGGTGTGGTATAATAAACCACACTGCGGTATTGGCTGCCTATATCAACGCCCTGCCTGTTTAATTGAGTGGGGTCGTGGATTTCAAAAAAGAATCTTGCTAATGTTTCAAAGTCTGTTTTTGTAGGATCATAGCGCACCCGAACAACTTCCGCATGCCCTGTTTCTCCGGTAGTAACATCTTTATAAGTGGGAAAATTAGTTGTACCTCCCATATAGCCAGACTCTACGTCCAAAACTCCGGGCAAAGCCGAAAAACCGTCTTCAACACCCCAAAAGCATCCACCACCAAAAAAAGCTGTTTCACCTAATTTTGCAAGTCCCTCTTTGCCTTCTATGAGTTTCATAGATAAAGAGTTAACGCAATGCCGCGTATTTTTAGCAGTAAAGCCTTCACCTTCAAAAACGTGTCCCAAATGCCCACCACAAGCGGCGCAAACAATTTCCGTGCGCCTACCATCTGCATCGGGCACGCGCAATACCGCTCCCGGCACCACATCGTCAAAGCTTGGCCAGCCACACTGTGAGTCAAATTTATCTTTAGAAAAATACAAAGGAGCATCGCAACGGCGACATGTATACAAACCTTCTCCTTTTGTATTCACATATTCCCCTGAATAAGGTGCTTCTGTTCCTTTATGTACAAGAATACGTTCTTCTTCTGCAGTCAGCACATTCAACTTGGGCATACTTCTTTCTCCTGGTTCCATGGCAGATTTTTGTGTGTCAGACACCTGCATAGCCAAAGCTTGCGCCCCATATGGGGTCTTACTGTGCAAAAACCACACGCTGCCCATGACAAATACAAGCACAACAAATAATTTTGTATAAGAAAATTTCATGATATCACCTAATTTGAACTCCACTTTGTAAACAACAAATTTTACGTATCCTCACACATAACATAGCCATGTTATTTCCTAGGTCAATACTATGCTTTGAAGACAAACAAGAATACTGAGTTTAGTAAAATATTTTTTAAAGGGTATTACAAAATATTTTCCGCAAAAAATTGACGAAATTTCGCTATGGATATATAATTAATATATCCCCTGTAACCATTTACCACGGTCATAATATATGCAGTATTCCTCTCAAATATTTGTCGAAAAACTGGCTTATGCAAAAGGCAAAGGTCAGGGCATGACATCTATTCAAGAAGCTGAATTTATTGAAGAACGCGGCATGACTCTTGACTATCACGCTCACAATGAAATACAATCAGCACACAGTGACGGCCTTGTGCTCATAACCCATAAAAACCTTGTTGGTTTTTTAGAAAATACCAAATTGCAAGGTCTATGCTTTAAGAGGTTTACTTTTAACATTTGCCTTTCAAAACCCATAAAAAATATTGAAGAAGGATTATGCCTTCACGTGGGTGCTGTTCACTTAACCGTCGTTCCTAAAAAGAAAAAATGTTTTGCCTTAATGAAGCCTGATCAACACTGCGACCTTGTACAAAAAAATTGTATATTGCCAGACAGTATTATTTTTGCAAAAGTTTCCAAGGGAGGCCATATTTTTGTAGGTGACAAAGTATCTATAATAAGTGTATGCCCACAACACACAAGTAATACTTAAGGGTATTACACCGATACAGCTATTTTGGTTGTATATAGGCATTGTAAATATTTAACAATTTGTTAACCCTCAAACCCAAAAAGGATACACGATGAAAACATTTTCTGTAGCACTTTGCACGCTTATGGTGTTTGCCATGGCCATTGGCGCCCCCTTAAAAGCCGAAGCCAAAGCCGACAATGAGCTTTTTATGGCTACCACCACAAGCACAGCAGACACTGGCCTTTTAGACTACCTTG
>CAYJHG010000165.1:0-4152 GCA_964369535.1 uncultured Desulfovibrionaceae bacterium | reverse complement strand
CAAGCAAAGTATCTAAAATAGCATCAGAAATTTGGTCGGCCACTTTATCGGGATGTCCCTCGGTAACAGACTCAGATGTAAAAAGATATTTACCTTTTTGTAATTTCATAATGACTCCTTAAATTAAAATATTTTTTCTATGAAAGCAATATGTTATCAATAAGTCTGGCCTTGCCCATGTGTATAGCACAAGCCATGAGCGTGCGTTTTCCTATAATATCGCACGGCTCAAGCGTGTCTGCATTTACTATGGATAAATAATCAAGGCGCCCAAGAGGCAAACGTATGGCCCAGCGCCGCAAAACCATTTGCATAATTTGCCGCGATTTTGTTTCTCCTTGCGCTACCATTTCTCTTGCCATGGCAAGGGAAATATAAATTTCTGGCACCTGCACTCTTTCTTCTTCTGAGAGATATACATTACGAGAGCTTAATGCCAAGCCATCGGGTTCGCGCACTATGGGGCAGCCTTCAATGGCAATGGGAATACGCAAGTCCGCAACCATGCGCCTGATGATGGCGAGCTGTTGCCAATCTTTTTCGCCAAAAACAGCCATATCTGCGCGTGTAATCATAAAAAGCTTTAAGACCACCGTGCACACGCCCTGAAAATGCGTGGGGCGCGTAACAGCGCATAAATGCGTGGCAAGAGCCGGTACCGTCACAAATGTTGCGTCATCATTTTCATACATATCAGCAACTTCTGGCGCAAAAAGCACATCAACACCCGCCTCTTTGGCAAGCATGACGTCTCTTTGGCGATTTTGCGGATAGCTAGACAAATCTTCACTGGCTCCAAATTGGGTGGGATTTACAAAAAGACTGACCACGACCTTACCCTTTTCTCCGGCAAGTTCTCGCGCTTTATGCATGAGTGAAACGTGTCCAGCATGAAAGTATCCCATGGTAGGAACAAGTACAACAGGCTGCCCTTGAGACTTACACCTGTCACAATACTCTGAAATTTCAGTTGTTTTTTCTATTATCTGCATATCAAGTTATAGTAATATGGTTAATGAAGGCCTTTTTTATACACCGACTTTATAGCTTTGTCCAGAAAGAAGAGCGTAGCGCATAAAAAGTTTGTAATGCTTTAACTTATCAATGATGAAAAGCATTATCCAATCGCTCCTTTTCTTCAAAGGAAACCACTGAAAGCAAGTGATCTAAAGTGGCAAAAGCCGCTGCCCAGCGCATATCTAATGGATATAACTCTTTGCAAAGAAACGCAAAATCAATTGCTGTACTGCAGTAAACACCCAAATGCGCATTGCCCACAAAACACTGTTTTTGATCTCTTTTTAATACATATACCCAATTAAGTGCCACATCCAAAGTATGCGTAGCTCCTTTGAAGCTTTGGCGAGGAGATATATTGTGCCCTGGGCAAGCTATTTTTTCATACAGATGCAAATAAAATACACTACGCGGTGCATCTTCATAGCGCAAAGCCATGCCGCCACAAGCAACCGCAAGCATTTTTCTAAATGTTTCCTGACCATTGCCTTGCAACAAGCAAGGATTTGCTTCGTCCAAAAGAGCATATATGGATGCCTTTGCTTCCTGTGCGTCAAGCTTGTTTTCGGCAATATTTTTACTTAAGCCAACAAGGCGTGCTAGCAATGATAAAGACGCAATGGCATAAGGCTGCTGTGTGTAACTTTTAAAATTATTAATCTCTATGATATTTGCCACATGCATGAGCGTAAAACCAAAATTGCGCATATCCTGAGCCCAGGCCTGCTGCTTTCGGTTTGGCAAAAAAATACTTTCTTCTGATGCCTTATGAACAGAAGGGTCAAAGGTATCCATAATTTGCATGACTTTAGCAGCTCTGTGTAAGGCCAAATGTTCACGCTGCACACGTTCATGCGCTCGCCGCCCAAGAGTTTCCGCAAAAGAAATATCACCTGCGCAACGATCCATATGCGCACAAAAAGAATCAAGGCTCGTATAAACAAGGATTTCTTTGTCTGGCTCGAAAAGACAATCTTGGTCTTCTCCAATATTAGGACTGATAACAGCACAACCGCAACTGGCGGCTTCCAAAAGGCGGAAATTAGTTTCGTTGGATATGGATTCGTTGGGCACTATGCGCGTGTTGGCATAAAGGTCTAACATTGCAGAAAAAGACATGTCATCTTTATGCCGTATGCCATAGCGAGAAGCAAGAAGATTACAAAGCATTACTCTTTGGGGGCGCGTTCCGGAAAGACGCCCTACAAAATTTATAGCATGAGCACGTTGCGCATGGGGAATAAAAGACATGTCTTGTCCGCATTGCGCAAGCCTGTGCATATGTGCATGCAACCATTCTTTGGGCAAGCGTTCCAAAAAAGCCTTGTGCGGTGTGAAGAAAACGTCAAAAAGTGCTGCATAGTACATTTGCCACCAATAACGCAAATGGCTATCTATACCCCAAAAAGCCGTTTTACATGAAAGAGTATGCACATCTGTAAAAAAGACTTTGGTGCCAAGAAGCTCTTTTTGCAGAAAAATATCCGGTTGACTTGGGCACTTCGCTATATATTCTGCCGCCGTATATGTGCCGCTTGTACTAATGCGCACAGAATGGACTTCGTGCCCAAGGGCGCGTAATCCATTATCAATATTATTGTTTACCGAAAGTATCACTGACATGGCATACCTGCATATAGTGTATTTTTTCGCAATCTTATGTGCCTTCATTCTATTGCATTATACGGCTTAGTGTGGCAGTATACAAATTGGAGGCCGCATGAAACCATTTTATCAAGGCAAAGTTGATGTCTTTTGCGCCATTTATGCCGTGCTTAATGGCCTAAAGATAACGCACCACATACGCACCCTGGAAGCAAGAGACATTTTCCACGATACGCTTATGGGTTTAGCGCAAAGCAATCAAGTATTTAAGGCTGTGCTTGATCAACGCACCGATTATGTGGCCATGGTGGATGCCATGCTCAATATTCAAGCAAAAAAGCGCCCTCTGCATGTGGAAAGACCCTATGAAAATTGCTCTAGCTCCAATACTCCATCGGTGGAACATGTTTGGAATACATTGGAAATGTGGCTTGCTCCCAATGCTGCCCCAATTCTCAGCACTCTGCCGCGCATACCTGAACGCGTGGCCATCTTCCGTTTTCTACGCTATATCAAGCCCGGCACCGAGCCTGTAAACAGGCATTGGACCACCGCATATCAAATGGAAAACGGCGAACTGCGCTTTTTTGACTGTAGCATGGAAGAAACAGCCATATATACCCTTACTCCGGCAAGTTTTGTTACAAAGCCTGAAAACATTTCCGAAGGTAAACTCCTTTGCCTAGAACCACATTCACTGCGCTTAATGGCACCACTTGGCAAAATTAAAAACACATAGAACCTTACTATTGTTTACTGTATTGCGCTTTTGTGGTTGTTGCTATTCATTTCGCAATAAGCTAAAAACACAAGCAAAATCTACTCTAAACCTTCTGTGTTCATTGCGACTTTGTTGTTATAACTGCGAGTAAGGCGACTCATCCAAGTGCGTATCTGCACAAGGTCACCGTGGTGTACTTCTTCTGTGCTGTGCAACAAATTCTTTAGCGTACCCACTTCTTTACGAAGCTGTATATTTTCTTCTGTGGCCATATTAGCTGCTTCGCGTAAATTGTGCATGTCTTCTTGCTGTGCTGCAAGCACTGCCAGCGATTGCGCAATGCTTTGCATGGCCGCATTTTGTTGTTCCAAAAGATGCATGGCTAAAGAAGCAAATTCCGGAACGTCTTGCCTTTGCCGCGTATCAACAGCATTGGGCATGGCTTGCGATACAATGTCCGTAACTTGCGCATTTGCGGTACTTTCCCTTGGAGCATCCACAACCAAGGTTTCAGTTGCACGCGCAAAGTGCTGCGATAATATACCTTCTATGGCATTAGCATTTTTTCCTGCGCGCATGTGCTCAAGCACCATACTCACAACCCGCAATGCATCTTGCCCATAGCGCCGGCGACGACCTTCGCCGTGAATGGGCATAAATGCCGCAAAGCGTTTGCAATAATATCGCGCAGTAGATTCAGGCAAGGAAAAATGCCGTGCAATATCGGCAAGGCTCAACAAGGCCGCTTCTTGATGTATTATAGATGTTTCCATGCTACCTCCCAGCAAAATATTAACTATCTCTAGACA
>CAYJHG010000164.1:0-4183 GCA_964369535.1 uncultured Desulfovibrionaceae bacterium | reverse complement strand
TAACCACTGTGGTGCGTGGCACAGGTAAAACTCTAACAGACTTGCGCGGTTACTCTCAAGTATTTATAAATTAAGATATGTTACATCAAATCATTAGCATTGTACAAGAAGCAGGTAATATAATTACCGAAGCCTTTGACAAACCACGCAACGTAAAGCACAAGGGTGTTATTGACCTTGTGACCGAAACAGACGTGGCAGTGGAAAATTTTTTAAAAAAGGCCCTGCGCGACGTGGCTCCGGGCGCTATTTTTATGGCCGAAGAAAGTGCCGAACACATCACAGAACCCACACAAGATTGTTGGATTATTGACCCTGTGGACGGCACCACAAACTTTGTGCACGGTTTTCCCATGGTGTCTACTTCTGTGGCTCTTTGGCAAAATGGTCATGTGGCATATGGTGTGGTCAATGCGCCTATTTTACACCAGTGCTTTAGCGTTAAACGCGGTGAAGGCAGTTATTGCAATGGCAAAAAAATCCATGTTTCTCCCACAGATATTTTACAAAATTCCCTCATTGGCACCGGCTTTCCTTACGATATTCACCCCAATGTTAACTTTGTAACCAGCGGCGTTAAGCATGTGTTGCCCTTAACGCGCGGCATTCGCCGCACAGCTTGTTCTTCTTTGGATCTTTGCTATGTGGCAAAAGGCATTTACGACGCATATTATGAAATGAATTTAAAACCTTGGGACATTGCTGCCGGCATGCTTCTTGTGGAAGAAGCCGGAGGATGTGTGAGCAATACTCAGGGGCAACCCTATATGTTTGGACAAGAAATATTGGCCAGCAATGGCATTCTTCACGAAGAGATACGCGCTGTTTTACAAAGGCGCGAAAGATAATCATTGTCTAAAAGCTGCAAAAGCCTAGGGCTTAATAATTCAGAGAAATGTTTTTTCAGGCCGTTAAGTTCATCAAAATCAAGCCAAAGATGTTTTTGGCCTATGTGTTCTTTGTGTTGCGCAGAAAAAGGCACCAAGAAAAATGTGCGGTTTTCTTCTTTTGCCATAGCCTGATTAGCTATGGGATTTGTGCGTAGCTGAACAAGATCCATGCCCTCGGTCACTTCATTGGGGGCAAAATGTAGCCTCTTTTGCAATACTCGAATAAGCGCTGTTTCTCGCGCTTCGCCGGCCCGCACCAAAGTATGCAAGATATCATAGGTATTATCCTTTGTGCGCAAAACAAATACACGCCCTTGGGCATCTTGCAAAATACCATAAACCACGCCATGAGAAAGCTTTTTGGCAAGAACGTCTTTTTTAGACATGAGCATAAAGGGTGCACCTTTGCCATCTAGCACTTCCAAAAGGTCTTTTGTCATATTTTGCCCATAAGGATATAAAAACATACACACCTCGTAGTAACCCGCAAACAATAAAAATTTATTCTATGATACAAAAACCAAACAATGTGCACTTTATGCGCCTTAACCAAGAACACGTTAAAGACCTTGCGCGTTTAGAAAAAGCTTGCTTTAGTATGCCTTGGAATGAAGAGCAATGTGCCAAGGCTTTTACCGAACAACACTTTGCCGCCTTTGGGCTTTTTTCCTACCTTGACCCTGCAACTCTCTCCGACAAAAGCACACTTGCAGCCTATGTGGCTTTTTATCACGCTTTGGACGAACTGGAAATATTAAATATAGCTGTAGACCCCGCATTCAGGCAGCAAAAGCTCGGCACATACCTCTTGTATACTACCTTGCAAGAAGCACGGAAAATGGGTATAAAAAGGGCTGTTCTTGAGGTGCGCACCACCAATACACCCGCTTTGAAGTTATATGAAAATGTACAATTTGTTTGTGTGGGAAAGCGCACTAAGTATTATAAAGACACAGGCGAAGACGCCCTTATCTACGCATTAAACATATAAAATATTAGGAGAACATATGAAAAAACTTATGGCCGCCAACTGGAAAATGTATAAGAATCAAAATGAAGCAGAAGATACCGTCAACGAATTATGCAAACTTTTGCAAAATACAGACAAAAATGATCGCGAAGCACTTATCTTTGCCCCTTTTACATGCATTGCCAAAGCCCATGCTGCCATTAAAAATTCTGTGCCCCTGAGCATTGGTGCCCAAAATTTTTATCCAGCCAAGGACGGCGCTTTTACAGGAGAAATTTCCGCCCACATGTTGCGCGAAATACAAGCTGCATGGGTATTAGTGGGGCACTCCGAACGCCGTAGCGTTTTTAATGAATCTCTACAACTTGTGGAAGAAAAATTACTTTTTGCGCTCAATGAAGGATTTAAAGTGGTCTTTTGTGTGGGTGAAAGCCTTGAAGAGCGTGAAGCTGGTAAATTACAACAAGTGCTTGAAACACAATTACAAAGCTTGCAGCACATATCTAAAGACATTAACACAGAACATGTGGCTGTGGCTTATGAACCCGTTTGGGCCATCGGCACAGGCAAGGTTGCAGGCCCTGACGAAATTGTAGAAGCCCACGCCATGGTGCGCGAAGCCCTCATAAAAAATATGGGCTCTAAGGGTGCTGAAACACGCATTTTATACGGTGGAAGTGTCAAACCAGACAATGCTGCAAACATTATAAAGCTTGACAATGAGGACGGAGTTCTGGTAGGGGGAGCTTCTTTGCAGGCTGAAAGTTTTGCCCAGATTGTTCTGGCCTAATGGGCTCGCTAAAGCTTGAACTATTTGCAACAGATTTTTATTTAAAGGGCGAGTTCATGGCTCGCAAGCTTTGCATGGCATGCGCATTTGCATGACTTAAGATTTTTTAATAGCACTATATCTACATATGGCCCATAGGGGACAGGAGGTTTTTTTGGAAACACTTATTTTAACGCTGCACATTATTGTTTGTGTATTACTGGTTATTCTTGTGCTCTTACAAGCCGGTAAAGAAGGCATGGGCGTCATATTTGGCGGCGGTGGCGGTTCTGTATTTGGTAGTGGAGGCGCTGGTGGTCTGCTTTCAAAAATGACTGCCTTTATGGCCGTACTCTTTTTATTTACCTGCTTAAGCTACACCTATGTCACAAGTGAACGTAGCAGCGAAGAGTCTGTTATTTTAGACGTACAGTTGGAAGAAGTGGCACCGACTGCTCCTGCTGCTCCGGCAGCTCCAGCTCCTTCTGCTCCGGCAGCTCCGGCAACGCCAGAGGCCGCTCCCAAGGCAGAATAGCATCAGGCTTCTTGCAGAAAATGTACAATGGCGTTATAAAAGCTGAGAAACTTTTATAACGCCATTTTTTGCGAGCATGACATGAGTAATACATTTTCCAACAACCCTTTTGCCCATTTAGCAAAATTACAACAAGAAACACCATCACCAGGGGAGAAAAAAACACGCGTAAAATCAAACCCTAAAACCTCATCCCCCAAAAAAGTCGACCCTCAAAATCAAGATACGGAAGATGCTGATCTTTTTTTACAAAATGTGCAAAGTTTAAAAAAGCAAAAAAAAGACCAATATGACACTTTCTTGCTTGCCGAACACGCTGGCTTTGAAACATCTCTAAACACTTTGAAGGCGTCCAAAAAACAAAAGAATAAGGCCAAAGCATCTGTCCCCAATGTGCCCCCCAACATGCCCTCTAGTAAGGTAGAACCTGCCCCCCAAAACCCATGGCCAGAGGAAAAAATCGCAGAAGACAATGATTTTATGCAAGCCATGCACAGAATAAAAGGCGTTCTGCCACTGGCCGGTAAAGGGCGCGATATTATTCCAAGCACAGAACCGGAAATGCCCACCTTGGCGGCAGACAATCAATTTTTCAATGCCCTTGAGGGTAATTTAGAATTTTCTCTTGCTTTGAAAGGTGAATATCTTGAAGGTCATGTGGCAGGGCTTAGCGAAGAAATTATGCAAGCTTTGCGCAGCGGCTTATACAGCCCAGAAGCGCACATGGATTTGCACGGTCTCAATGCCCAGCAAGCCTACCAAGCCTTAGTGGGATTTTTTCGCTCTGCTTGGTATAAGGGTTTACGCACAGTGCTTGTGGTGCCGGGACGTGGAAAAAACTCGCAAAACGGCTTTGGCGTGTTACGCGACAGGCTACAATCTTGGCTTACCCAAGAACCCTTTAAGCGCGTAGTATTAGCTTTTTGCACAGCAAGACCCGTAGACGGAGGCCCTGGCAGTGTATATGTGCTTTTGCGTAAATATAGCAAGAAAAAAGGGAAAATTGCTTGGGATAGAGT
>CAYJHG010000163.1:0-4209 GCA_964369535.1 uncultured Desulfovibrionaceae bacterium | reverse complement strand
GCGTCATCATGGTCTGACCTTTGGTTAAAAGAAGACTACTGGGCCATATGGCTAGGTCTTATTTTTGTATTTTTAGGTTTATATCTTTATGTTTTCAATTTTTCTGACGCAGACAAAGCTGCTGCTCGTGAAAAAATAGCCAAAGCAGAAGCCATTATGGCTGCTGAGGCAAGTAAGGCACCTTTTAAGACTGTTGCTTGGTACAAAGCTCAATCTTCAAAAAAAGTGAAATTTACACCAACAGAATTTGGCGCCACTTTAAAAGCCTATATGAAAGGCCCAAGCCGTTGGTCTAATAATCCCTTAAGCGCTTTTGTCATGGACGAAGAAGCAGCTAAGGCAGCCAATGAAAAAGCAAAACCCGCTGCCGAAAAGGCACGCGCTGTAGCCGATGCAGCCTTAGCCGCTGCTCAAGCTGCCGAAACTGAAGCTGCCAATGCGCAATTTAAAGACGAAGCTTTAAACAAAAAGGCTGACGACCTCATCACCGATTGGCGTGGAACAGAGCGTAATGCTTCTAAAGCTGCCGCCAAAACAAAAACAAAAGCTTCTAATATCCTGCCTACATTACCTATCACCATGCTTGCCCTTGGCCTTCTTTTTGGTATTGGCATGACTGTTATGGGACATAATGCTACCAAATTCTTCATAGGCTTTGTTGGCTTGTTTGTATTTACCGTGCTAGCTCTTACCATGGGTGGGCAATCGGACATGCGCTATTATGGCATAGGCACAGAAGCTTGGGCCATCATTCTTGGCATGGTTGTAGCTAACACCGTGGGGACGCCCAATTGGGTAAAACCTGCCCTACAAGTGGAATTTTACATCAAGACAGGTCTTGTATTGCTTGGCGCTGAAATCCTTATGGACAAAATCATCGCCATCGGCATTCCCGGTCTATTTGTAGCTTGGGTAGTTACCCCCATCGTGCTCATCACAACATACATCTTTGGTCAAAAAGTCTTGAAAATACCTTCAAAGACTTTGAATATCACCATTTCTGCCGACATGAGCGTTTGCGGAACTTCTGCAGCCATTGCAACAGCCGCAGCTTGCCGCGCCAAAAAAGAAGAACTTACCCTTGCTGTGGGTATCTCCTTGCTCTTTACGGCCATTATGATGATCGTTATGCCTGCTGTTATTAATGCTCTTGGCCTTCCTGCCGTTCTTGGTGGTGCATGGATTGGTGGTACCGTTGACTCCACCGGTGCTGTGGCCGCTGCTGGTGCATTCCTTGGCGAAAAAGCCATGTATGTTGCCGCTACCATTAAGATGATCCAAAACGTGCTCATTGGCGTAACCGCCTTTGGTGTGGCTGTGTATTGGGTAACAAAAGTTGAACGTACCGAAGGCAGCACCGTAGGCCTTATGGAAATTTGGCACCGCTTCCCCAAATTCGTATTGGGCTTTGTGGCCGCTTCCATACTTTGCTCATACATTTCCGGTCAATTAGGTCCGGACATGAGCTCTGGCTTACTCACTGCCGGTACAATTAAAAGCTTGACCTCGCCCTTGCGCGGTTGGTGCTTTAACTTGTCCTTTGCAGCCATTGGTCTTGCCACAAACTTCCGCGAACTCACCCACTACTTCAAGGGTGGCAAGCCGGTTATTCTGTATGTTTGCGGTCAAAGCTTCAACTTAGCTTTAACCTTGACCATGGCTTATATCATGTTCTACTTAGTATTCCCAGAAATCACTGCCCGAATCTAAGTTAGTCACAAAATAGTCAATTCACATGGGGGGGGCGTACATGGTGCGCTCCCCCTTTTATAAAAACTACGCAATATTTTAAGGTGAATACACTCACATGGAAGAAAATGACACAAAAACTCCCTCCCTTAAGGCTTGGCTAAAACTGGGCTTTATTCTCTTTTGTTTTTGGTTTATTATTTGGCAAGTAACACCCGTACTTGTGGCTAATATTCCTGCCCTTGCCCATTATGGCAAAGTGGCAGAAGAAAATGATATTAGGCCAGGCGCTTTATATTACAACGACGTCCCCGTTAGTATGGAAGCGGAACAAAACAACCGTGACACCGTTCGTTTTTTGCCACGAGGTAATACAAACTAACACCTAATGCCTTTGGGCAAAGGTAGCCACGACAAGCTCGTTAAAATTTTAGTCGCATTAGGCGCCCCCCTCAAAAACCACGTTTTTTCAGGCCATGCAGAAAAAATTTTCTGAATAATCATAAAGTAAATTTTTGTAATTAGTCGAGTTTGAAAAACTATATAAACACTTGTAAATGTAAACTTAATACAGAAAAATGGCCACAGAAAAAATACCAGAAGCTAAGCATGTTATGCAACTTTTGGGCATTTTTACGGCATTAACGCACTTGTTTTTCAAGGCTCGACTAACAAAATTTTTCTGCAAGAAAAATTTTGCGTGCCGTAAAATAAGCCAGAACTTGCTTCTGGCATCCCCGAAGGGGTATTTGAAGGCAACGTGCATTGCTAGCTAGACACAAGAAGACCACGTTTTTTCAATGGCCTGCCAACTAAAAATACTTGACGTGTTGCCCTTGGTATGAAAAAGCATTAGACACAAGGAGAAGCCATGGCTGACACACAAAATAATTCCCATCGCTGCGGCTGGGTTGCCCTTATGGGGCCTCCCAATGCCGGCAAATCAACTCTGCTCAATGCCCTTTTAGGTCAAAAAATCAGCATTGTTACCCCCAAACCGCAAACCACGCGTAATCAGATTGTGGGCATACTCACCGAAGATGATGCACAAATCATATTTATGGACACGCCAGGCATGGCACAGGTACGCGGAAGATTAAGCAAAACCATGATTCAATCTGCTTGGCAAAGCATGGCTCAAGCCCATATGATTGTGCTTTTGCTCGACGGAGACTTATATATTCGCAAACCAGACTTTTTAGAAAAAGATCTGGCAAGCCTTGGGCAAGCTTTGGCCGAAGAAGAAAGACCCTTTTGCATAGTAGTGAATAAAATAGACTTATTCAGCGATAAAAGCAAAATGCTTCCACTGCTTACCCGTTTGAATGAAATGTTCCCCAAAGCTGATATTTTTCCCGCTTCCGCTTTGCGCCGCAATGGGCTTCCAGAATTAAAAAACTTAATATGCAAGCATCTTCCTGAAGGGCCTGCTCAATACCCCGAAGACCAACTTTCTACAGCCCCCATGCGCTTTATGGTTTCTGAAATTGTGCGCGAAAAACTTTTTTTGCACTTGAAGCAAGAAGTTCCTTACTCTGTGGCTGTGGATATTGAACAGTGGGAAGAAGATGCAGAGCAAGGCCAAACCATTATCCATGCAGTTATCTATGTGGCAAGGCCATCACACAAGGCCATGGTTATTGGCAGAGCTGGTGCGTCTATCAAAGCCATAGGCACAGCAGCGCGCAAGGATATTTTGCAAATGATTGAAGGCAAAGTACACCTTGAGCTTTGGGTAAAAGTGCGCGAAAATTGGACAGAAGATGTGAATTTCTTACGCAATTTAGGAATGATGCAAGAATGAGCAACGTAGTGGATGTAGCTTTTAACTTACTTGGGGTGCAGGGACGTATAGATAAAGCCATGCATGACGCAGAACGCAAGGCCGACATATGCCTTGTGGCTGTTTCTAAATGGCATACGGCAGACTCCATAGCCAAACTTGCCGCCTTGGGGCACAAATGTTTTGGTGAAAGCTATGTGCAAGAAGCGCTGGAGAAGCAAGAAAAATTGCGCGGACATCCACTTTTAAGAGAATGTGAATGGCACTTTGTGGGGCATATCCAAAGTCGAAAAGCTAAGGACGTGGTGGGGCGCTTTAGCTTAATCCACACAGTGGACACGGAAAAATTAGCTCTGCTATTGCAAAAATTTGCTGCAGAAAAAAATATACACCAAAACATCCTCATCCAAGTTAATATTGGCAATGAGCCGCAAAAATCTGGCGTAAAAATTAAAGATCTTCTTCCCCTTGCCATGCGTATTATGGAATGCAAGAATTTGCAATTACAAGGCCTTATGTGCTTGCCCCCTGTGTTTGACGCAGGAGATGAAGCAAGACCGTATTTTGCCCTATTGCGTCGATTGCGCGAAACCTTGCAAAATGAGCTGCATATACATTTGCCGCATCTTTCCATGGGAATGTCTGGCGACCTTGAAGCGGCCATCATGGAAGGTTCTACCATGGTGCGGGTAGGTACAGATATTTTTGGCCCACGCCCCTAGATAGTGTCGTCAAAT
>CAYJHG010000162.1:0-4221 GCA_964369535.1 uncultured Desulfovibrionaceae bacterium | reverse complement strand
TCGTCGATTTCTTTTTCGCCGGTGGTGTATTTTTCGTCCCAAACATATACTTTCATGACTTTCTCCGTGTTAAAGGCAATATTGTTATGTATATTTTGTATTTATTAATAATAAAGTCAAAATGCATTGAGGCAAAGCCTTGTTGACACAAATAGAAAACGTTGATAGTGATAACCAAGTTCAACCATGAAGAATTCATGTGAATACATGTGTTGACAAGTTATGCATTGCTCATTAAATTCATATTTAGCGGTTTAGTAAGAACCTTTTCACTGTGAAAACCTATAACATGCAAATAACATTTTATCAAGAGGATCTAAGTATGAATGCTTTTTGGAAATTTGCTTTAGTTTTTATTGGTGGTGCAGTTGTTGGCGCAGTTGGTGCTACTACTGTTTCACGCCACGACGGTGTCCGCCCTTTAGCTGCTGATTTGTTGAGCAGAAGTATGGACGCAAAAGATGCGGTTATGGGTAAGGTTGAAACTTTAAAAGAAAATATGGAAGATTTAGTGGCCGAGGCTCAAAATACAGCCGAGAAACGTAAGGTTAAAAAAGAAGAAGCTGCCGGTTAATACAGTGATTTTATTATGCGCTTAATTATTGTTCACGAAACTATTGGTACGCACGGAAGGCTGCGCTTACGATCAGCGCAGCCTTTAAGCTTGCGCAGTGTTAAAAATGTGCAAAAGGTGCTTGAAACATTTTCCGGAGTGTTTGGGCTTAACATCAATGCCAGAACTGGCAGTGTGTTATTTTGTTACACAGATGCGCAAACACGCGAGGCGGCTCTGCTTGCTTTGCAGGTTGCACATGTGCCTGTTGCTGCCGGTCAAGATGTTTTGCTTGCCAAAGATGGCACGGAGTTGTCCGCAGGCGGTTTGTCGCTTTCGTCTGAAACAAATCCATTTATTTGGCCCATTTGCCGCTATATGTTTTTGCGTCCGCTTTTGCCCATGACTCTGAGGATGATTGGAACCATAAGACATGCCATTCCGCATATTTTGCAAGGCATTCGTGCCTTATTTAGTGGGCAATTAAATGTTGATGTGTTGGACGCCACAGCCATTGTGATTTCACTTTTTAGGCGTGATTTCCGTACCGTAAGTCTGCTTACTTTCTTGTTAGGTCTTGGCAATGCCATGGAAGAATGGACAAAGCAGCGCTCTCGTGCAAGCCTTGTGCAGAGCTTAAGTCTTGATGTTGACAAAGTTTGGGTGCTGCACGAAGGAGAGGAAATAACTATTCCTTTAGCGCAATTAACTTTAGATCACACTGTTATTGTGCGCTCTGGCAATATTATTCCTGTGGACGGCATTGTGATTGATGGTGAAGCCATTGTAAATCAGGCGTCCATGACAGGAGAACCTGAGGGAGTTTTTCGCAAAGCTGGCGGATCGCTCTTTGCCGGAACTGTTCTTGAAGACGGCATATTATATGTGCGACCAACACATATTGGCACAGAAACACGCTTGCAGAAAATAGTCGAATTTATAGAAGATTCTCAGCATCTTAAGGCAAGTATCGAAGGTAAGGCCATGCGCATGGCAGACCTTGCTGTGCCTTTTACCTTTTTGCTTTCTGGGCTTGTTTGGCTTGTAACACGCAATACCATGCGCGCAGCTTCTGTGCTTTTAGTAGATTATTCTTGTGCTTTACGTTTGGCAACTCCCTTGGCCATATTGGCAGCCATGCGTGAAGGGGCAAGCCGTGGTGTGCTCATTAAGGGCGGTGTGTTTTTAGAGCAATTAGCGCAAGCAGATACAGTAGTTTTTGATAAAACAGGCACATTAACCCAAGCGCGCCCTAAAGTTGCTTGTGTTGTGGCTGGCGAAGGGCATAATGAAAGAGAGATTTTACGCCTTGCGGCTTGTCTTGAAGAACATTTTCCACATCCTGTTGCCCGTGCTGTGGTGCAAATGGCTGATGAAAAAAATCTGAAACACAGAGAAGAACACAGCGAAGTGGAATACATTGTGGCTCATGGCATAGCCAGTCGTTGGCGCGATAAAACTGTTTTGCTTGGGAGCAGGCATTATATTTGCGAAGACGAAAAGGTTTCCATTCAGCCATTGGAAAAAGAAGCCAACGACCTACTCTCGCAAGGGTATTCTTTATTATATCTTGCCGTAGACGGTGTTATTGCAGGGCTTATTGCCATTGAAGATACTTTGCGCGAAGAAGCAGCCGACGTTATCAAAGCTTTATATGCCTCTGGCATACAACGTATTATTATGATTACAGGTGATGAAGAACGCTCTGCTCATAATATTGCGCAACGAATTGGTATTAAAGAATATTATGCAAAAATTTTGCCTGTGAATAAAGCAGAAATTATTCAAAAATTACAAACAGAAGGCGCCAATGTGATTATGGTTGGCGATGGCATGAATGACGCTCCGGCTCTTTCTTTGGCTAATGTGGGCATTAGTTTGCGTGACGGCACTGAATTAGCTCAAGAAGTTGCAGATGTTGTGTTAACACACAGCTCTCTTGAGGGCTTGCTTGTGGCAAGATTGCTTGGGCAAAGAGTTCTAAAACGCATAAAAACAAACTTTACTGCAAATATTGGCCTTAACTCGCTGTATTTAGGTTTGAGTCTTTTTGGGATCATTCCACCAGCCCTTTCGGCTGTATTGCACAATGTTACCACTGTAGGGGTGACGGTTAATGCCATGCGGCCCTTGGTTGATGTTGGAGTTAATGAGGAAGTAGCTGTAGAAGAACAGTACATTACTAATTAAGTATCTTTTTAAGAATGTGGAGAAAAGTGTATGATTGAGGACTTTGTAACGTCATTTTTTGAAGGCAGAGTACGTCTACGTCATCCCTTGTTTAAAGACGTTGAGCTTGCTGCAGAGTTGCAGGTACTTTTACAAAATATTCCCGGCATGGAATCTTTGCAATATAATGCGCGCACCGGTTCTTTTTTGCTAGAATATGACCCAGAAATTCTCGATCAAGATACACTTACAAGCCTTTTACAAGAAGGCGAGAAATGGTTGGCTCAAAACGAAAGCCTGCTACACAAAGAAAAGCCCACAAAATCTCTTTTGGCTTTGCCTTCTTTTACAAAAAATTTGACCACGCGCGAAAAAAGAAAACTGTTTAATCGTACCATGGCTGTCTTTTATGGTATGACCATTCTTTCCCTTGGTGTTGGCAGCGAACGAACCCATGTCATTGCCGGAAGTGTTTTCTTGGGGCTTTCGTTATGGCATATTAAGCGTATGCGTAAGGCTTTAAAATAATAATTAAGCCTTGCTTTTGCAAGACGCAAATATCATTTTCTGTGTATGAAAATCGCGCCGCTCAAGTATTGTATGTTCTAATGTGAACAGTTTTCAGTGTCTTAGCGTGTCTTGTTTTTTTACATTTCCATATAGGTGGCAGACTGGGCAGATTTTTCAGATACTGTCACCGCGTGCATGTGCACATGGTGCGCTTCTAAGGCTTTGGCCATACATTGCCAAATATATTGCGCCAAATTTTCTGAGGTAGGGTTGAGCTTGTCAAAGGGTGGGCTTTCATTAAGAACCCTATGGTCTAAGGTTTCAAGAACTTCTTTTAAAAGGTCTTTAAGAACCTTAAAATCTAATAAATATTCAATGTTGTCGTCAAGTTTTTGCCCTTCAACTGTGGCTTCCACCTGAAAATTATGGCCGTGTAAATTTTCGCACTTACCTTGGTAGTTGCGCAAGGCATGGCCTGCACAAAATTCAGAACGCACCGTCAGTCGCCAAATAGATTTTTTCATCTTATATTATCCTAATAATTATTTTTGTAGTGCCTGAATAGCTTTAAAGGTTATTATGTCCATGTTTGTAATATGTTTGGCTAGCCAATCGCTGATATATTGGCACAATTCGTGGGCAATTTCAGTACCTTCCTTTTCGATGCGTGCGGCAAATGTATCAACTTTTTCCACAAAGGCTTTGTGCTGCATAACATGATCATTATACATGGGAAGAGAGTCTGCATAGGGCTTTATGAGCTGCATTTCGTCTTCTAGATGTTTAAGGCAATACATGCGTAATTTCTGTATCTTATCTTGCAGGTCTTGTAATTGTATTTCTGCATAAAGTTCCAGCTGTAGCTCTCGCAATAGGGTAAAAAGTTCTTTATGTTGTGCATCGATATCTGCTTCGTGGGTAGCGTAAGTTTCATTCCATATAAATATTCGCATATGTATCTCCAATTTTTATAACGCTTGGTGCTACGT
>CAYJHG010000161.1:0-4225 GCA_964369535.1 uncultured Desulfovibrionaceae bacterium | reverse complement strand
CACTAAAATTATCGGCTATCATTTTTAGCCTGCCAACAATAGTAGGGTCAAGCATAGTTCTGTTTGAAATATTCACAGAAATGACTTTGTTTTCAAAGAATTCTTCATTTTCTTTAATAAATCTACATACCTTGGTGAAGATATAAATATCTAATTTATTGATATAGCCATTTGCTTCAAAAACAGGAATAAAATCATCTGGATAAATTATTTCGTCATTGGAAATTTTCCAACGGACAAGGGCTTCTGCTCCCGAGATTTGCAATGTTGTAAGATTGATTTTGGGTTGATACAAAAGTATAAATTCATTATTTATGAGGGCTTTTTCCATTCGATACGTGACATTGAGCTTGTTTCTATGCTCGTACTTCATCTTATCATCAAAGGTGTAAATTGTTGTATTGTGAGAGTTTTTCCCTCTTTGTCTTGCCACGTTTGCCCAGTCAACAATGTGATAAATTTGTTCTTTGCAATCAAGTATAGGGTATATTCCAACCGAGAATGTCAGCGGAAAATTTTCTTCTAAATGCTCTAAAGCTTGTGGCCTTATCTCTTTTTCTAGGATATTGCGCAAAAAGTCAGGCTCTACATTTTTGCAGATAACAACAAAATTATCAGCAAAAGAACGAGTTACAGCAGCATCAAAATCTGCAAGATGCTTCACTAATGAATGTGCGATAACTTCAAGAACTTTTTGGGAATTTTCGTAATTATAGTAACTTGTAACAGTTTTAAATGAATCGATATCCAACGAAATAACCGCATATTCGTTACAATCTTTCTGCTGAATAACTTTTTTTATTTTATTTTCAAAAAAAGAATAGCTCATAAGTCCGGTTACAGGGTCAACTTCTAATGCTTTCAAAACGGCTAATTTCTTTCTGGAATTAGCATAATACAGAGTAAATAAATATATTCCTAAAATACCTATACTAAAGCCGATAATTTCATTTTTATACAGAAGCGTGGCCTGCGTAATAGTATAGCTTGGAATAAATTCTAAAGTTTGTCGTGCAACAATTTCGTCAAATTCTCCACCTCTTATGTAGTCAAAAACGAGATTAAATACATTTACATAGAGAGGGTCAAGTTTTCTTGAAATAAAAAGTCTGAAGGGTAATGCTAAGGAATTCCCGTAAGTTATTAATGTATTGTCAAAAATAGTATTTAGATAAGTCAAAGCAGTGTCATTGATAAGTAATGCGTCTATGTCATGGGAATCATACGCTAAAATCAATTCTTCAAGAGTATTGTATACTTTTATAGTCGAATTTGGGTATTCATCATTCAGCTCTTCCATATCAACAGTAAGGTAATTTAGTGAGCCTATATTTGCCTTTCTGTCTTGAAAAGCTTTGTCAAAAGCATTCTGTCTTGCTGTGACCAGCATTAAAGGCATATTGAAGTATTCTTCTGTTATTCTATAGTGTTTTCTTTCATCAACATAGTCACCAAGCAAAGAAATCAAAAAATCATAACCTTCGTGATTACTGTCTTCATCATCTAAGGAATAAGGATAATATTTAACTTTAAAACCATAACGCGTTGCTAGAACATTTAAAATTTCAACAGCCACTCCTTCAGCTTTATTGTTTTCATTTGTGTATTGAATAGGTGTGTGCGCTTTATTATAGCCTACAGTAAATGTTTTTCCTTTAAGCAAAGCGCTTTCTTGTTGTGTCAGATCTCTGCGTGTGAGTCTTGTATCGTAATATTTCAGATAAAGCCGGTGCACCAAACTTGGGTCTGCCTTTAAGGCTTTTTCTGTCGCTAAAAAAATCTCATCGCCAATGAATTCATTTTGCGCAAGAAAAGACAGATAATAATCTTGAGAGCCTAAGTTAATTACGCTATTATAATTATGAAAGTGATTGTATAGTGAAGTAACAAGATAGTAGTCTGTGTCTAATTTATGATAATTCTTAACATCAGTACGCTTATATTTTACACTAATGCCAAGGTTTTTACAATAATCATCTAATAAAGGTTCAAGCGTTGAACCAAAATACGAAGCCACTGTTTTGCCGTCTATTTGCCTTGGGTCTTGAAATGTTGCGAAATCTTCCCCTTTTTTTACAAGAATAATTTGATCTTGCCCAAGAGGCTTTTTGCTAAAGCGCATGTCAAAATCTGTTTGTACTCTTTTAGAAATAGGTGCAATAATATGAATTTCCTTGTTTTTCAAGGCTTTTATCATTGAACCAAGATCCATGTAAGAAATATACTCAAAAGAAGAAGATGAGTAAGATTCTGCTCTTTCAAGAAGTTGGAAAATAAATCCTCTTGCACTTGCTGTATCAAGTGTTTGGGCAAAACCATAACCAGAAAGATAGCCAATTTTGATAACTTGTGGCAATTCGTTAGCGTATGCACGCTCTACACTTTTTAGCGGGGAGAGTAAAAAGGCAATGAATAAAATCAAAAATATAAATCTTTTCAGCATACCAAACCTACTCTTTGTAAAGCAATAACAATAATAAACAGGACGTATTATTAAAAAAAAGAAAAGTAACGCAAAAACTTTTTTTGCGTATTAAGATACATAATTGAATGCTACTAATAAGTCAAATTTGTATTGGCAATGTGTCGTCATGAGTGGGTATTTACTGTAAGTCGATATTATTTCATGTGATTTACGAACAGAATGCAAGTGGTCGTTGCCATGGCAGATTAAAATCAATTTTTATTTTTATTCAAAGTCCGCAGGCGCAACAAAGAAAAGCTTAAAGCCATAAAGCTCAATAGCCCGAATATGATAAGGTCTATGTTCATGGAGCGCAAAAATAGTTCGATATTTTTTTGACTTACGGGCTCAGCGCCCAAGAAATAACCAAGGGTCATGCTGATGATTATGGTGTTAAACAAAGCTCCTGCTGTGCGCACTGTGCCCACAAGGCTTGAGGCTTGCCCTACAAAATCTTTTTCTACACTTTCAAATATAACGGCCGTATTGGGGGCGGCAAAAAAACTCATGCCAAGGCCAAGCATCACTTGCGACGTTATGAAAAGCGCCCAAGGTGTTTGGGCATGAAAAAAGGCCGCAAGGCACAAGCCTAGGCCGGAAAGGGCAATGCCTATGGAACTAATGGAGCTAGGGCTGTATTTTTCGGTCAACTTGCCCACAAAGGGGGTGGTGGTGGTTTGGACGGCAAATTGTATAGCCATAAAAAGGCCTGCATCTGCCACAGAAAAACCACGGATGAGTTGTAAATACAGACTAAAGAAAAAAGTTACGCCAAAGGTGGAGCTATAATTAATAAAAGCTGCAAACAAAGAAAGCAATAGCACTTTGTTTTTTCCAATTATGCGTAAATTCAGCAGAGGATAGGTCGAACGCAAGCTTGACATTGCAAAGAGTAGTAAAAAAATAATACCCAAAATTATGCCGCCAATGCTCAGTTGGGTGTGGTTGTGTAAATTTGTGGAGCCCACAGTGAGCAAGCATATGGCAGCACTGTAAAGAAAGCTGCTCTTCCAATCAAAGGGTTCACCCTTGCCGCTGTACCATTCGTCCTTTACCGCCAAGTATGTGATAATAACAACCAAACCGCTGGCTATGGTCTCTGCAAAAAAGAGCCAGCGCCAACCAATGGTGGAAGCAATAAGGCCGGCAATGGGAGGTCCACAAGCAATGCCTGCATACACAGAGGCCGTGGAGTAGGCAAGGTACGAGCGCCTTTTTTCTTCCGGTGTGGCTACAATGAGAATGGCTAAAGATGTGGTGGTAAAGGTGGCCGCACTCATGCCTTGCAAAAACCGTAAGGCAAGTATGGGTAATATTTCTTGTAATAGGCCAATGAGTAGGGCGGTGATGGCAAAGATAGACATGCCCCAAAGAAAAAGTTTTTTTCTGCCCCAAATATCGCCCATGCGTCCGGCATTGATTTGAAAAGTGGCCAAGCCCAAAGCGTAAAAAGTAATAATAAGGCTGAGTTCTTGGGCACTGGCGCCGGTGTCAGTGCCTATAACTGGTAAGGCAGAGCTGACACCGGCAAGCATGAAAGGGCGGAAAAATTGTGCTAAACAAGTGGAAATAAGTATGACAAGGGCAAGGTTTTTTGTGGGCATGAGTATATTCCCTTTGGCGTAAATGCCGGAGGCTGAAGAACTGTATTGTGCAATGTTGTTTTAATTTTACGCCAAAGGGTAGCATGCCATGATTTTATGAAGCTTTCAAGCACTATAAAATGTCATGTCATAATTAATTTTATGTATAAAAAAGCAG
>CAYJHG010000160.1:0-4262 GCA_964369535.1 uncultured Desulfovibrionaceae bacterium | reverse complement strand
GTTGGCTGCCATTATCTATGCCTATGATAATATTGCGCAAAGCTTGGCAACAAAAATCCATGACCCAACCCATAGAAACTTTAGTGGGGTCAATGTTTAGCCTTTTCATGCCTGAAAGGCGCTCAAGGGTTTCGTCGTCATAATTGCGCTCATGCTGCATGCGTGCTGTAAGGGCGGTCATGGCAAGGTTATGGGCATTCATAATAGCGTTGATATCGCCGGTGAAACCAAGGGAATAGGGCGCCAATGGAATGCACTGCGAAAGGCCACCGCCTGCGGCAGAACCTTTAATACCCATGGTGGGCCCGCCAGAAGGCTGGCGTATGGCGGCAGAAGATTTTTTGCCCCTTTTGCCAAGCCCCTGCACCAGACCAATGGTGGTGGTGGACTTGCCTTCACCCAAGGGAGTGGGAGTTATGGCTGTTACATTGATATATTTGCCATTGGGGGTATTTTTTAATCGCTTAAGAACCAGCGTATGGTCGATTTTGGCCATAGAGTGCCCATAGGGAAGCACTTCAGCTTCAAGAAGCCCCATTTGATGCGCAATATGCGTGATAGGAGGCATATTTGCTTCGGCTTGGGCTGCCAATTGCCAGTCTTCATATTGTTTGGGATCAAGCTTCATGGTGTATCCTTGTTCAACTGTTGTAAACTAAGAGTCTTGCATGCTTGCAATTAATTGCTTATGGGCATAAATACCTTATTTGCTATGCCTATCATAAGCTGGGCGCTGTATTTTTTGTCAAAGCGTTTTTCGTCAGTAACCAATTCTTTGGCCGCCATTTCTATGGCTTTGGCTTTGTCGAAGGGGCGTTCTGTGATCATGGCACAAAAAGAGTCTGTTACAGCGCAAAGTCTACCTAAAGGACTTATTTGTTTGTCTTTGAGTCGCTGTGGATAGCCTGAACCGTCAAGGCGCTCGTGGTGTTCCATGGTGCACATGCCAAGCTCATTAAACGTCAATTCAAGCTTTTGCATAATTTTATAGCCAATGATGGGGTGTTCATGAATTTTGTTGGTTTCATCAGCATTGAGTTTACGCGGTTTACCACGAATAACGGGAGGAATTTTTCCCATGCCCACGTCATGCAAAAGTAAAGCTAAAGCAATGCGGTCAAATTCACGCCTTTTAAGTTCTTTATTGGTTTGCACACAAAGCCAAAGACCTACGGCCAAACAATTGAATGAATGCCCTTCAAGGGTATAGTGGTGTTGCAAACGGCGTAAAAAATATTTGATGCGATGTGTGTCTTGCCAAAGCCATTCTGTAACCACCATGGTGGAGGTGTAGAGAGGCTCAAACACAGGTTTTAAGGGGGTCTCACAAAAATCTGCAAAATTAGAGATGAGAGCCCGCATGCAAATATCTGCCACTTCTGCCTCTTTCAAGTGAGCATCTTGCAAAACAAGGTCAAGCTGTTTTACTAAGTGCTCAGAATAGATAGGCAAATCAGAGCGCGAAACAAAAAGCAAGCTTCCTTTGCATAATTTGTGTATTTCTTCCACCTGTTCATTGCTGAGCCTTTGGTCTTTGCGGCTGTAGGGAACAAGCACAGAAATGTTTTCATTAAAAGCAAATAAGTCCACCGGAATACGATATTTCGGAAACGACTGTAAGACTTCAATACCTAACTGATAATAATCTTCGGAGATATCACTGGGAATTGCTTTAGATTTTACTCTAGCCATTTTTTACTTCCAATATACTTTTACTAAGTTGGTGCCTCTTGGTCTACCACCCTTTTGAGGTTGACCTGCGGTAATCACAACGCGGTCATCTATAGCAAAGCTTGGATGGCTGTCAATAAAGTTTTCAGCGCGCATGGTATGGCTTGTTTCTTCACTAGGATTATTGATAAATGAAGGCGTTACACCCCAGCAAAAGTTAAGAGCTTTCACCGATTCTTTTTCGGGAGTTAAAGCATAAATATCTTGTGGTGGGCGGCAAGAAGAAAGCTGACGTGCCGAAGATCCACTTAAACTGTGCGAAACAATGGCCACAGCTTGCGATTTTTCAGCTAAAAGGCAAGCAGAATATGCCAAAAATTCAGGTATTCCCTTATGGGATTCAGGCTCTTTAAGTTCATGTTTTTCCATAAGAAGCTTTTCGGCCTGAGTTGTGATTTCGCGCATATACGTCACTGTTTCAACAGGGTAATTACCCATTGCGGTTTCTTCAGAAAGCATGACGCAATCTGCGCCGTCAAGCACAGCATTGGCAACATCTGTGGTTTCTGCTCTGGTGGGGGCTGGGCTATTGACCATGGACAAGAGCATTTGTGTGGCAACAATAACCGGCTTTGAAGCTCTATTGCAGGCGCTGATGATTTTCTTTTGGATGCTAGGCAACATGGGCAGAGGGCACTCTACGCCAAGGTCGCCGCGCGCCACCATGACAATATCTGTTTCGCGCAAAATTTCATCTAAGCAATCCACAGCACCTTGGCGTTCAAGTTTCACAACCACAGGTATGGTTTTGCCGGCAGCCATAATAATATTTTTGGCCTCAATAACATCTTGTGGCGTTTGCACATAAGAAATGGCCACAGCGTCCACACCAAGTATGAGCCCGGCTGCTAAGTCTATGCGATCTTTTTCTGTAAGAGCAGGTACGCGAGTGGCTTTGCCTGGCAGTGCAAGACCTTTGCGCGATGTTACAATACCGGAATTATTGGCTTCAAGCACAATAAGATTGTCTTTACGTCTTTCTACCACATGGAATTGCAAACCGCCGTCAGCCAAAACCATGCGGTCGCCGGGAATAAGGCTTTCTAAAATAATTTCATGGTCAAAAGGCAAATAAGGCATTTCATCGGTAAAGGCATTGCTTGGGCCAAGCAAAAGCTGCATACCCTTGCTTATGCTAATGCCTTGAGGGTCAGACAATATACCAAGGCGGATTTTAGGCCCTGAAAGGTCTTGCATAATGGTTAAAGGAATATTAGTTTCTTCTTCTACTTCACGAATATTTTTAATGATTTCCGTAAACATGCTTGCATCGCCATGCGAAAAATTTAGGCGAAAAATGCGCACGCCAGCTCTGGCTAAAGCCAATATTTTTTCTTTGGAATTAGAGGCAGGGCCTATGGTTGCAACGATTTTAGTTTTCATAATAATAATCCTTTGCCTTTTTAAGGGCACATAGCATAAAACGTGTTCTATCTACGTTTAATGGTTATGCTTTTTTGTAAAAAAATGTTTGCAAGAAGCTTACAGCTTATGTGTAGTATGAAGCTTTGGTTGTGTACATAAGTGCAAAGGCACAATATACAAGCAAAATTATGATAGCCATACTATACAAAAAACTAACACTTGAATAGCAAAAAAATACAGTGTTTTTTTTAGATAATCAGTATAGTGCAGAAGTAAATGTATAAATGAAATTTATTTGCAAAATGTAAAGCCGTACCACCTTTTCCCACCTTTTTTTCCTCTTTGCGCTGTAACGTGTCATTTTAGCCCTAATCATAAAAAAACATCAATTTTTTTTGTGTTATATTTTAATGTGTTCTTAAGCCAAGAAGCTAAGAGAATAATGCTTGGCTTTTTTATCCACATTTTCCCACAAAAAACACCTTTTGAAGTCCTTTCTTGTAATATGCCAAAATTAAAAAATAATATTTAAAATAAAAAAATAAATATATTACATTTTTTTTAAAAAGCGTGCTTGACATGCGTAGCGCTGTCGTTCATAGTGGGAAAAAGTGGTATTCAGTGGTTTTCGGTGGTGTTTGATGAATCCCTATGACGTTCAGTGAAGCACTTAGACATGAATTTTAAAAGTTTTGTCTTATAGTTTTTAGCAAGTGCTTAAAATTAGGTGAATTTCCAAAATGCTTTGAAAAATTCCACGGGCACACAGAAGGAAAAGGTGTTACTTATGGCTTTTATAAAAAGTCACCAACGTAGCCTCGATGCTAAGGGGCGGCTTATGCTCCCTGTTGATTACAGGGAGACTCTAAGCGCTAATGCATCGTCTTCTTCTGCGGTCAGTTTTGTACTTACAGGTTTTCATGGGCGCCTTATGGCCTATTTGCCAGAAGAGTGGGAACGTGTGAGTGATGGGCTTTACAGCATTGTTAATCCTTCTCTTAATTTGAGTCGTTTTATCAGTAAGGTTTTGGGTCTTGCAGAAGAAATGACCTTGGATGCACAAGGGCGTGTGCGTATATCGCAATTGCATAAAATTGAAGCAGGGCTTGATAAAGATATTGTGCTTGTGGGCTCTAGAAGCAAATTTGAAATTTGGGATCTTGCCC
>CAYJHG010000159.1:0-4270 GCA_964369535.1 uncultured Desulfovibrionaceae bacterium | reverse complement strand
ATGCTACAAGCACCTAATATATTAACCATAGCCGGCTCAGATTCCGGTGGTGGTGCCGGTATTCAAGCTGATTTAAAAACCATTATGGCCTTGGGCGCTTATGGCATGAGCGCCATCACAGCTTTGACGGCGCAAAATGGTCTTGGTGTTACGGGTATACACGCGCCAGACGCAGACTTTGTGCTTAAGCAAATGCAGACCATTTTTGAAGGTTTTCCTGTGGCAGCGGCCAAGACAGGTATGTTGTTTTCCGCAGAAATTATAACAGCCGTCACGTCAGGGCTTAAGCAAGAATTTTCAACAAAGGCTTTTCCTTTGGTGGTAGACCCTGTGTGTGTGAGCCAAAGTGGGCATGTACTTTTGCAAGAAGACGCCGTAGCCACTCTGCGCCAAGAGCTTATACCTTTAGCAACTTTGCTCACCCCAAACAAACCAGAAGCAGAACTGCTCGCAGATATGCAGATTGAAGATGAGGCAGACATTGCCAAAGCTGCCAACCTTCTTTTAGATATGGGCGCTCAAGCCGTACTCATCAAAGGCGGACATTTTGACGCCAGTATTATGATGACAGACTGGCTGTGTATGCCAAATGAAACGCCAATCCCCTTGCACCATGCCCATGTAAATTCTACAAATAATCACGGCACAGGTTGCACGCTGTCCGCGGCCATCGCCACATATCTGGGTCTTGAAATGCCCCTGCGCGTAGCCATTACCAAAGCGCAAGCTTATGTAAACTTGGCCATGCGCAAGAGCTATGCGCCGGGTAGGGGCACCGGTCCCTTAAACCACGCTGCCATGGGCTGAAAAAGCACCATTAGCGGCGTCAGACTGCTTTTTTTTCGTGGCATGGGCCATAAGAGCCCAATTCTGCCTCAAAAAAAACAGTCTTCCTTGCTTCTGGCATCTTTTCAGCCCATGGCAGGGGGAAGCTGAAAAAGCACCATTAGCGGCGTCAGACAGTTTTTTTTCGTGGCATGGTCATAAGAGCCAAAAACCCCTCCCAACTCCCATAACATAACGATAAATTTAGGAAATATCATGAAAACTGCACAGCAATTACGCACTCATTTACAATCAGGGCAAGTGTCCATAGGTTCTTGGTTGCAAATTCCTTCACCTGACGTGGCAGAAATCATGGCAAAAAATGGCTATGATTGGTTGGTATTAGATATGGAACATGCCGCCATGAGCGCTAAGGATTTTCCCAATCTTTTCCGAGCCATTGAATGCGGCGGAGCGTTGCCCATGGTGCGTTTGCGCGATAATAGCCAAAGTTCCATCAAAGCAGCCCTAGATGCCGGAGCCAAAGGTCTTATTTTTCCTATGCTTACAAGTCGTGCGGAGTTGGATATATGTATGGAATATACAGCCTATCCTGAAGAAAAAGAGGGTACTATCTATGGAAAGCGTGGCATAGGTTATGGTCGCGCCAATGCCTTTGGGCAAAATTTTACGTCTTATTATGCGCAAGAGTCCAAAGAAATTTTTTTGGTGGCGCAAGTGGAGCATATTCTCGCTGTAGAAGATTTAGAAAATATGGTGCAACATCCGCGCTTGGACGCCATCTTGGTAGGCCCCTATGACCTTTCCGGCTCCATGGGCATAGCAGGCGATTTTGAGCATCCTGATTTTTTAAAAGCTAAACAGCGCATTGCCGATGTATGCAAAAAATATAATATAAATATGGGTATACATGTTGTGCAGCCAAATGAAAGCGCACTTTTGCAAAGCATGGCTGAAGGCTACACTTTCATAGCCTATGGCATTGATGCTGTTTTTCTTTGGAGTAGCAGCGCCAGACCAAAAGGACAGTAGGGGGAAGTTTGTGTCAACCATAGCTATCATTCCGGCACGCATGGGCTCAAGTCGTTTTCCGGGTAAACCATTAGCTCTATTGCATAATATGCCCATGCTTGGGCATGTGGCCTTGCGCACCAAGCTTGCTCTCAACGAATATGTGGGGCAGGGGGGCATAGACGCTGTGTATGTAGCAACATGCGATACTGTTATTGCTGACTATTGCCAACATATTGATATGCCGTGCATTATGACCAGTCCTACTCATGAGCGCTGCACTGCAAGAGTGGCCGAAGCCTTGCAACATATTGAAAGTGCAGGGCAAAGCTTTGAAAATATTTTGCTTGTGCAAGGCGATGAACCCATGGTCACGCCCAGCATGATTCAAGCGGCCATGGCTCCACTATATGCCGATGCTTCGGTGCAGGTGCTTAATCTTATGGCGCCCATATTATCGGTTGAAGAATGGCAAAACCCCAATACCATTAAAGTTGTTGTGGATAATATGAGTGATGCCTTGTATTTTTCGCGGGCGGCCATAGGAGCCGATAAGGGCACAGCCATAACAAATATTCCCAAGCATGTGTATAAACAAGTGTGCATTATGCCATTTCGGCGAGATTTTTTGTTGCAATTTTTGCAGTGGCAGGAAACTCCCTTGGAGCGTCAAGAATCCATAGATATGCTACGTTTACTCGAGCACGGACATAAGGTGCGCATGGCCATGATAGAAGAGCGCACACAAAGTGTAGACACGCCGGAAGACTTGGCCTTGGTGCATACGCTCATGCAAAATGATGCACTCATGTCACAATATATGGGTGACATATGCCCAAAATAGCCATCAGCACTTCTTCCTTTGCGGCCTACGCGGTGGATGATGCCAAAAATCCTCTGCAAAGGCTTAAGAGCTTAGGCTACGAGGTGCGCTTAAATCCGCATGGTCGAGTGCTGACTGAGGAAGAAACTATAGAGCTTGCTAAAGATTGTGTGGGGCTCATAGCAGGAACAGAGTCTTTAAATCGAAATGTTCTATGTAAACTACCAGAATTACGAGTGATTTCACGCTGTGGCATTGGCCTTAATACTGTGGATTTGGTAGCGGCCAATGAGCTTGGCATACAAGTATATAATACGCCAGATGCACCCACAGAAGCAGCGGCAGAATTAACTATTGCTTTAAGTTTTGCACTATTGCGGCATATTGCCCAAAAAGATGCCCAGATAAAATCCGGCATTTGGAAAAAAAGCATGGGTTTTTTATTGCGCGGTAAAAATGTGGGTTTGGTAGGTTTTGGGCGTGTTGGGCAGGCTGTGGGCAAGCTTTTTACTGCCCTTGGCTGCCATGTGGCGTATACCGATCCTTATGTGCAAAACGTTACGGGCTTTACATACATGCCTTTTGATGCTTTGCTTGGCTTTGCGGATGTGCTCAGCGTGCATAGTGCCTATCCCCCTATAGATGAAGAGCAAAATGTGATTTTTACGGCTCAAAGTTTTGCCAGCATGCGTGATGGTGCTTGGTTTATCAATACTGCCCGTGGCGAATTGGTGGACGAAGAAGCCTTGTATATGGCTTTAAAAAGTGGCAAACTTGCAGGTGCGGCTCTAGATGTGTTTCAAAAAGAACCCTATGCAGGCTCATTGACCACTTTGGAAACAATTATTTTGCATCCGCACAGCGCTTCATATGCGTTGGAAGCGCGTATGGCTATGGAAAATTTAGCTGTTGCAAATTTACTAAAGGCTTTATCTTAAATATTTTTTTGCACGGCAAACACAACATATAATGGGGGCATTATGTGGAAGAAGTTAATTTTTATTGTAGCTTGCGTTCTCGTCATGGGGGCACAGAGTTTTGCTGCTGCACTTCCCAAGGTTACCATTTTAGCCACCGGCGGTACCATTGCTGGTGCGGCCGACTCATCTACCAATACCACAGATTATAAGCCCGGCAGTTTTTCTGCGCAAGATTTGATCGATGCTGTGCCTGCCATAGCAGACCTTGCTAAAGTGGATGCGGAACAGATCGTCAATGTGGCCAGCGGTGACATCAGTTATGCCAACTGGTTAAGCATTGCTAAAAGAATTAATGAACTTCTTGCCAAGCCTGATTGTGATGGAGTGGTGGTGACCCACGGCACAGACACCCTAGAAGAAACAGCCTTTTTCTTGAATCTTGTGGTAAAAAGCACCAAGCCTGTGGTGGTGGTGGGTTCCATGCGCCCGGCCACAGCCATCAGTGCCGATGGTCCCTTAAATCTTTTAAATGCTGTGGCTGTGGCAGCCAGCAAAGAGGCCGTTGGTAAAGGCGTTCTTATAGTTTTAAACGGCCAAATAATTGCCGCTCGCGAAGGCACTAAAACCAACACTTTGTCTCCGGAAACCTTCAAGGCGCCTGAGATGGGAATGCTGGGTTATGTTGTAAATTATCAACCTGTTTTTTATAGAGAAAGCACTCGTAAACACA
>CAYJHG010000158.1:0-4313 GCA_964369535.1 uncultured Desulfovibrionaceae bacterium | reverse complement strand
TTTTACAAATACTATATTAATGCGTTAATTCTTGAGCAGATATATTGTCAGGCATTTTTTTGCCCATGAGCAAAAATGCCACCAATATAACAGTGCCACCTGCAATGCCAAGCCATGTAGAAATTGTTAAATCAAGGCCAAAGCCCACAGGGTTACTGCATAAGAATGTAATGCAAACAACACTCATGAAAGTGGCGGGCAAGCTTGCCACCCAATGGAAGCGATTGCGGCGAATAAGGTATACGGCAATGGCCCAAAGGGTTACGCTGGCCATGCTTTGGTTAGCCCAGCCAAAATAGCGCCAGATGAGGCTGAAATCTATAAGGGTTAAGCCAATGCCACCGGCAAAAAGGGGCAAAGCAACAAGCAAACGATTTACAATGGGTTTTTGATCCATGTTAAATATTTCTGCCACCATGAGCCTTGCACCACGAAAAGCCGTATCACCAGTGGAAATGGGCAGTACAATAACCCCTAAGATAGCCATCATGCCGCCAATGGGACCAAGCAAAGCCACAGAAATTTCTTTAACAACAAGTGTGGCTGTGCCATTGTTGATAACTTCTTGTAATGATTGTGGGCTGTCATAAAAAGATAGTCCAAGGGTCACCCAAATAAGTGCCAATATGCCTTCGGCTATCATGGCGCCATAAAACATGGGGCGACCGCTTTTTTCGTCTTTTATGCAGCGAGCCATCATGGGTGATTGGGTGGCGTGAAATCCGCTAATGGCGCCACAAGCTATGGTAATAAATATCAAAGGCCAAGCGGAAAGGCCGGAAGGATTTGTGTTTACGGTAACATCGGCATTGGGGAGCAGAGTATAGCCATTGATGAGCAAAGAACCAAGAAGCCCAAAGGCCATGACGAGCAAAAGCAGGGCAAAAAATGGGTAAATGCGGCCAATGATTACATTAACAGGTAAGACCGTGGCCAAGAAGTAATAGCTAAAAATTATGCAGCTCCAAAAAAGTGGGTCTAAGGAAGTCATATTAGCAAGCAAGGCCGCAGGGCCAAGCACAAAGACAGCGCCCACAAGCACCAAAAAGCCGATGGCAAAAATTTGCATGATAAATTGTACATGGGGGCCAAGGTTACGGCCTATGACTTCATGGTATGAAGCCCCCCCATAGCGCAAGCTGATCATGCCGGCACAATAGTCGTGCACGGCACCTGCAAAAATGCAACCAATGACAACCCACAAAAGAGCCATGGGGCCATAAATAGCACCCATAATGGGGCCAAGCACAGGGCCTAAGCCTGCAATATTTAAGAGTTGTATAAAAAATATTTTTTTGTTGGGCAGGGGCAAATAGTCCACATTGTCTGCTTTGGTCTGCACAGGCGTTAGGCGTAAATTATCTGCTCTAAATATTTTTTCCACAAAGGAGCCGTATACAAGGTATCCCATTAAGAGCAGAGAAACACTGCCCCAAAATAATAATGCACCGGACATAAAACCAAATACTCCTATAATCTTAATAAGTTTTGTCTATTCTGGCAAAAAAATTCTTTTTCTATACCTTAAGGTAAGTTCTTGTACAATAAGCTTTTCGTATTCAAAGGCCAATTCAAGTTCTGTACCCCACTCTTCACGCATAATTCTTTCTAATTCTTGTGTTTCTGCCCAAATATCCATCAGTTCATCATCAGAAAGCGACTTGATACGCATGGCGAAGGGTATGTCTTCGGTAAAAAATGTTCGTGTAGCCATAACTACCTCAAAAATGCAGGGGATAAACGCTTCCGTCAGAGAATAATTGAGCCGTTTTTTCCAAATGCAAATGCGTTAAACTGTCTTGCCCTAGCACTGCAAGGACAAAGGATACGGGAGAAAGGTAGGCTTTTTCCCAATCTGTGGTAAAGAGCACACTGCCCGAAGTATCACAAATTTCTATATGTGTCATAAGAGGGCGTATATCTAGTGTACGCGGACCTTTTTTTGTTTCTTTTGTCCAAGAATAACTTGTTTTTTCTGTAAAATCTTTCCATTTTTGAACAAAGTTTGCTTTTCCGTGCAAAGTGTTACCCTTATAGCTAAGGGAAAATTTTTCGGTGGGAGCAAGGGCTGTGCGCTGCCCTTTGGCTACAGGATTAACAGAGCTTATACGCATGCCTTTTGGCATGGTAAGGTTAAGTCTTTTGGCCACTTCATTAGCTTGTAAGGGTTCACGCAAGGTTATGGCAAACCATTCGGCCTTGCTGGCCACTCCCACAGGCAGAGCTCGGCCAAAAGAAAGTAGAGGCAAGGGGTGAAAACCTTGCGAAAAGGTCATGGGTATGTCAGCTTTGCGCAATGAACGCTCAAGTACCGCTTGTAATTCCAGCTGGCTTAAAAATGCAGAGCCTTCTTCGCGGCTGTGCCAAATGCGATATTCTACGGCCTTATGCGCTAGTATGGACGATACTCCCTTGGGCTTATTTTTGCCTTGGGTGCGCTCTGGCAAAATGAGTTTGCCTTCTGTATCAAGCCTTGGCTTATGCGGCTCTTGGTCGCGTTTTGCCAAATTGAGCATGTTTTTAATGGTTTCGTCTGCCTTTTTAGGCAAAGGTGAAACGGCGGTTTTCGTGTCGCAAACGCCACACTGACGGCAAGCATTGTAGCGGCAATCGTCGGTGGTTTTTTCTTGCAAGGCGCGCTCACGTTCTTTGAGTAAATACGCTCTACTTACGCCGCATTCAAGGTGATCCCAAGGTAGTGCGGCTTTAAGATCCTTTTCTCCAATATAGTGTTCTGGAGAAATGCCACATTCTTGCATGGCTTCTTGCCAGGGCTCAAGGCTGAATCCTTCTACCCAAGAAGCAAATATGCCGCCTTTTGCATAGGCTTTTTCTACAACACAAGCCATGCGCCTGTCTGCGCGAGACAATATGCCTTCAAGGTGGCTCATGCTTGGCTCATGCCAGCGCATTCTTAAGCATTTTTGCGCCTTAAAAGCTTCGCGCAAATATTGAATTCTATTGTGAATTTCCTCAAGCGACAATTGTGCTTCCCATTGGAAGGGCGTAAAAGGCTTTGGCACAAAGGGCGATATGGCGGCTGTGACTTGCAAGCGTGACACTCCGCGTCCGCCGGCATCGCGCACTTTTTTGCAAAGCTCCACAATGGCGTCAAGGTCTTCATAGTTTTCTGTGGGCAGGCCAATCATAAAGTAGAGTTTTACTTGTTGCCAGCCATGCTGCATGAGCTTTTGCACATGCATAATAAGATCTTCTTCGCTAATGCCTTTGTTGATAACATCGCGCAATCGCTGGCTTCCTGCCTCTGGGGCAAGGGTTGCACCCGTGCGACGAATGCCGGCCATGCGTTCCATAATGCTGTCGTCAATGGAACCTACGCGTAAGGAAGGCAAAGACACAGAAATTTGATCAGCGGCGCATCTGTCCATGGTGCTCATGAACAGAGTTTTGAGAGCAGAAAAATCGCCAGTGCTTAGTGAAAGGTAAGAAACTTCATCAAATCCCGTATCTTTTAAGCATGAATTTAAAATATCTTTTATGGAGTCAAGGGAGCGTTCACGCGCCGGGCGATACACCATTCCCGCATGGCAAAAACGGCAACCGCGTGTGCAACCACGGGCAATTTCAAGGGCCAGTCTATTGTGCACAGCCCCAATGGGCACAGCCTGCTTTACAGGATAGGGCGCTTTATCAATATCAGCCACTATGCGTCTTTTGGCCACAGTGTAGTCGTCGTATTTTGGCTGTAAGCTGCCATCTGGTTGTTCGGTAAAAAGCGAGGGTATATAAAGACCAGGAATATGGCGAGCATTTTGCAAAAAATCGCTGCGTGTGCATTTTTCTTCGCGCGCTTTAACCAAAAGATGACATATGTCCACAAGACTTTCTTCCCCTTCGCCAAGCACCATAATATCCACAAAAGGGGCTAAGGGTTCGGCACTCAAAGTGGCGCCACCACCCACGATAATGATGGGCCAAGCGCATATGTCTTCGCCGCGATCATCACTGCGTAAAGGAATGTTTGCTAAATCAAGCATATACAGAATGTTTGTATAGGCTAGTTCATGCGTTAAAGAAAAACCAATGGCGTGCATGTGGCTTAAAGGAGTGTCTGATTCTAGTGTACAAAGGGGGGCATTGTGGGCGCGTAAAATTTCGGCGGTTTCACGGCAAGGCGCCATGACTCGCTCAGCCCACCAAAGTGGGTGATCATTGAGGACGCCGTAGAGAATTTTCTGACCAAGATAGGACATGCCTACTTCATAAGTATCCGGAAAGGCTAAGGCAAATCGTAAAGTGCAATCTGTAAAATTTTTTTGTACGGCTCCTTCTTCTATGCCCAGATAACGACT
>CAYJHG010000157.1:0-4320 GCA_964369535.1 uncultured Desulfovibrionaceae bacterium | reverse complement strand
TCTGCCATAATAACATTTTCGTGCAAATGTGGTTTTAAGCGAAGCACCACGTCTTGAATGTGCGCAGCAGGCACACAGAGCAAGACTACATCTATGCCTTGGCAAGCCTTGGCTAATTTTTCTGTTGTAAAGGGTATGTCTATGCCGCGCACACAAGACTTAGTATGCGTAGACAATTTAACTTGCTTCAATAACTCAGAAAATTTTTTATGGAAAAAGGCTCCCATACGTCCGGTACTACCCACAATGAGCAAAGAAGGTAACTGCTCTTGTTCGGTAGCACTTTGCATATGACGCAGAGGGGAGCCTTGAGGCATGGGGCATGGTTTTGAAATCATAATAGAAATCTCTGCACAATTATTTTTAAATATAATTTTGCTGTTTAAGTTTAAAAAATTTCTTAAGTGACAAAATAAAGTGCGCAGAGAGAAAGGCACAAAAATCAATCACTTATCGGCGAAGCAAAGCTCCGCCTATTCTTGATTTTTGGTCGTATTGACTGACGTCAATACTCCATAAGACTTTGCATAATGCATTATGCATTATGCAAAAGTCTCTATAATTTTTCCCAAAGTTGCCAAAAATGAGGAAAAGATTTTTGCACCACATGGGGTTCGTCAACCTGAATGCACTGGCCGCTACCAAGACCAAGCAGAGCAGCACTCATGGCTATGCGGTGGTCATTGAAAGCAGGAAAAATTGTATTGGTGGGCAATGTGGGCGCCTGACCCAAACCGTATATACTCAAGCCATCGTCATGTTCTTCCACACGCACACCCACTTGGCGTAAAATGGCGGCCGGCGCGGCAATGCGGTCAGATTCTTTAATGCGCAAATGCGGCACATTATAAATGGTGGTAACACCCTTGGCAAAGGCCGCTGTTATGGCCACGGTGGGCACAATATCGGGGCAAGCGCTCATGTCTATGCGTATGCCCTGCAAAGCCGAAGGCTCAAGGCATATATCTTCACCTTGCCAATGGCATTTGGCCTGCATAGCTTGCAAAATGCTCAGCATGGCTTTATCGCCTTGCAGTGAATTCTTGCGTAAACCTTGAATGCGTAAAGTTTTTTTACCCACAATACCTGCGGCCAAAAAGTACGAAGCTCCCGACCAATCCCCTTCTACGGTATAGTCGCCGGCTGCATAGTGCCCAGCTTGCACGCAAAAGCGTAAGGCGCCGGGTGTGATTTGGCTAAGTGCACGCCAATCCACATCTTGCCATTTTTCATCATTTTTTTCTTGCACCTTAAATTGTATGCCAAAATCTTCCATGCTTTGCAGAGTCAAAGCCACATAAGGCCAAGAGAGTGTTTTTTTGCCCTCAAGATATATGGTCAAGCCCTTGGGGCTACAAGGTGCCGCCAACAAAAGACCGGAAAGATATTGGCTTGATTCATCAAGGTCTATGCTCACTTCTGCTTGCTGAAAGCCGCGACTTGTGAGGGTAAGAGGGGGGCAAAATTCTTTGTTTTCATAGTGCACATCCACCCCAAGACTGCGCAAAGCACGCACAAGCGATCCCATGGGGCGTTCATGCAAACGCGGCGCACCGTGAATGCGAAAACGGCCTTCACCCACACTCAAAATAGCCGTGAGCAAACGGCAAGAAGTGCCGGACTCATGCATGTCGCAAGAAAGGGCTGGGCTGAATTTGTCCACAAGATTTAAGGGGCTGCCCTTGGGCTTTCCGCCTAAGCCTTCAATACTAAAGCCATTATCATTGCATTGGCTTATCTTAGCACCAGCCGCACTGAGCACAGCACAAGTGCGCTCAATGTCTTTGCTCATAAGTACATGCTGCACTGTGGAAGTGCCACAAGCCAAACTTGCCCCCATGAGCATACGGTGCGACATGGATTTAGAAGATGGAGCGTGAATGGTTAACATGCAAAATTTCCTTCTTGGTTTACGCTTGTCTGCATTGTATTATGTTCGCTACTATCAAGGGCTTGCATAATGGGATACACTCCAAGAACACGGAAAGAGCTGCAAATACTGTGTAATTTTTCCACCAGCGCTGCATAATCCTTTTGGTAAATATCTGTTTCCAAATCCGCAAAAAACACATAGCGCCAGCATTGACCGCCACTGAGCTTTAAAGGACGTGACTCTAATTTACGCAAATTGACGCCGTACTTGGCAAGCTCTTGCAATACATGAGAAAGACTTCCGGGTTCATCGTGCAAGGTAAAAAGTACAGAACTTTTTATCATGCCGCTGCTTGGCATATCCGCCACAACAATGGGTTTTGCCGCTGCCTTGGCAATGATGACAAAACGTGTCCAATTGTCATTACTACTTTCAATGGAAGCGGAAAGCACATTCAAAGAAAACATGCCGGCCAAGGCCATGTGTCCAATGGCGGCACTGGTGCTGTCTTCGGCAGCTCTGCGGGCTGCTGCTGCCGTAGATTCTGTGGGCACAAGTTCGGCATGAGGCAAGTTAGCGCGTAACCAAGAATCACACTGGGCTATAGCTTGAGGATGAGAATATACACGCTTTATGTTTTGCAAATTCGCGCTTGTGCTTAATAGTCCATGGCTTATGCGCAAAAGCAATTCTGCTTGTATGCCAAGGTCGAAGCGATAAAAAAGATCAAAGCAAGCGCCCACGGTACCTTGCAATGAATTTTCCAAAGGAATAACACCTAGCTGGCAATGTCCGTCATTAACAGCGCGAAACACGTCTTCAAAGTTATTGCAAGGCTGAAATGTAGCGCTTTTCCCCAGATATTCCATGGCTGCAAAATAAGAAAATGTACCTTCAGGCCCCAAATACGCCACATATTGCGATCTTTGCAAGGCGCGAGATGAAGAAAATATCTCGCGCCAAATGGTTCGCAAATGCTCAGGCAGCAAAGGGCCTTTGTTGGACTGCTCTAAGTTTGCCAATACTTCCATTTCCCTTTGTGGTTTGAAAATAGGGCTTGTATCTTCGGCTTTGATATTTCCCACCGCCACACTTAAAACGGCGCGGCGGTTCAATATGGCCAAAAGTTCTTGGTCAACATTGTCTATTTCTTGACGAATGGCGTCTAGGCGCTCTTTTACAGATTGATTTTGCATAATCTTTCTATATTTCCTTGATTTCTTCATCAATACGCATACCAAAATGACGGCCGGCCGTATCACTATGGCAAAGAATGGTATCACCCACTTGCAAAGCCACCACACTTACGGGGCTACCATCGGGGCGAGTTACACATATGGTTTCGGCATTTTGCAAAAACACTGTGCCCAAGGTATCGCCCATTTTAGCTTCAATGAGCAGCATGGGGCGCACTTCCACCTTAACTCGCCCAATGGTAGCTATGGAGCTTGTGCCATCGGCACTGACTATGAGCACCTCTTCACCAGAATGCAATTCACCAAGATAACTTGTTATATCATTGGGTCTGTGCGCATAAGCGTGTACAGCTCCGGCATTGACCCTAAAGGGACGCGAGGCCACATAGGCATTGTGCTCTGTTTCGGCATGCACAAGAAAGGTAAAGGCGCTGGAATTGCCAACCAGCATACCTTGTCCACGTTGCAAAAGCGAAAGCGTGTCCACACAAACCCTGTGCCCAAGGCCAACATTTTGCACCTTGGTGACAATGGCTTCTTGCAAAGCAATGTTGCCTTGAACGGTTTTGAGCTCATTAATAATGCTTTTTAATTGCATAAGGCCTTCGGGCAGCACAACTACTTGATGCACACCACGCTCTAAAATACCTGCGGCCAAACGGGCTTCGTCAAGATTGCGCACCTCGGCAGCCACAAAGTCGCATTGAGCAAGGATATTTTCCACAGGAATGATTTCCCAGCCTATGGCCAATACTTGTTGTTGCGCTTGACCAGCTTGTTGCGCTTTAGCCACAAAAGCTTCTTCATCTTCTTTATTTTCAAGCAATACAGAAGGCATATCTTCAGCAGCACATACTGTGCAGCGTGCTAACTGTGCCACATCTGCCACATGTTCTTTAGGCACTATGAGCCCGTCAACGCCTGCTTCAAGGGCAAGAGTTATATCTTCTTTGCACATGGGAGCGCTTTTAAACCATACAGAAGGCATGTTATTCTCCTTGTTAAGACCTCATCTGCATACTATGCAGATGGCTCTACTAATTTTAAGGCTGTATCTACATCAGCATCTTCATGCACTATGGCGCGTATGGCGCGAACAAGTTCTATGCGCTTGGGATGTTGGAAGACATTGCGACCCACAGAAAGACCTGCACCACCGGCTTTGATAGAATCATATACCACTTGCAAAAAGTCGCGGGTGGAATCCATTTTTTCACCACCGGCAATAACCACAGGCACACAACAAGCGTC
>CAYJHG010000156.1:0-4338 GCA_964369535.1 uncultured Desulfovibrionaceae bacterium | reverse complement strand
ATCCCCCCACGCATCGCTATCGCTCCGCGCACCCCCCTTACAACCTTCGGCAAGGGGGGAAGGTGAGCGCTTTTGCGCTTTATACTTAACTCAACAATAGTCAAATATTATTGTGTATTTTTATAGTTCTTTTGTAAATGTATGGCTACATAATAAATAATTCTTAGTGCTTAAAAGAGCGCTGCCCCGTAAACACCATAGCCACTTGCGGGCTTTGTTCATTACAGGCCATAATGATTTCATAATCGCGCACAGAACCCCCGGGTTGCCCAATGGCTGTGATTCCTTCTGCCATGGCCACATCCACTCCATCGCGGAAGGGGAAAAATCCGTCAGAAATGAGCACAGAACCCTGTAAGCCGCCACAAGCTTTTTTAGTGCGTTCTTCGATATTTTGTATTTTAGCTTGAGCTTCTGTGTCACTTTCTGCTTGAAGCTTCAGTTCATAAAGTGAAATGCCATTTTCTTTAAAACACAAGGTGTCTGCATATTTAGTATACGCTTTATGAATGGCAAGCTCTACACAACCCACGCGATCTTGCTCGCCGGTGCCTATGGCTACTGTGGCGCCGTTTTTGGCAAAAATTACAGAGTTAGAAGTAACGCCCGACTCCACAGCCCACGCAAAATGCAAGTCGTCTATTTCTTGGGGGCTTGGCTTGCGAGCGGTGACCGTGGAGCCTTCTTTATTGGTGCCGGTGGCCGGCAAAAAGTCACACGCTGTTAGTATGCGGTTTACAAAGGATTTTTGCACAATAAGCCCACCATCAGCCAAGCTTTTTATATCTAAAAATGATGAATCGGTAAGTTCTTCAAGGCGCGCAAGGCCGGGCAATTGCATAATGCGCAAATTTTTGCGTGTTTTTAAAAGTTCAAGAGTTCCGTCGGCAAATGACGGTGCCGCCACAACTTCAAAATAATTTTGAGATATAAGTTCAGCAGCTTGCATGTCAAGCTGACGGTTTACAACCACTGCTCCACCAAAGGCGGCAATGCGATCACACCAAAAAGCCTTTTCAAGGGCATCGCCAATACTTGTGCGTGACCAAGCGGCACCGCAAGGATTATTGTGTTTTAAGATAATGGCGGCAGGGTGTGTGCTAAGGTATTGCAAAATATTGGCGCCATTATCCACATCGGTCATATTGGTTTTGCCGGGATGCTTGCCAGCTTGGATCATGTTTTTTTCGGTCATGGCTGACACAATACCGTGTTCTGGGCCGCGCCAAGTAAGACCGCCACAAGAAAGGGAACCTTCTGCCATTTGGTACAAAGCAGCGGGTTGGTCGGGGTTTTCGCCATAGCGAAGGCCCTTTTCTTCATTATCAATATTCCAAGTGCGTTTTTTATAAACCAATGTTTCATCGCCAAGTGTGATGGTCATGGTGTCTGGAAAAGCGTCCTTTTGTACTTTTTTGTACATGTCTTTTAAATTACTCATGAATGTCCTCTAGGTTTTACATTATATTTATATGGTTTAGTTAAAGACATGGCATATTAGCATAAGTTCTTATGGGGAGCAATTTTCATTTGCCGCCCTTCGCCGTTTGGCGTATAATAAAATAATAAAGACTTTTTATAATAATGTGAGCAGGACCATATGGAACAACAACTGATAAAATTAGCACGGCAATTGGATGCGCTTGATGAAGCTTCGCTTATGGCGCTATGGGATAAATATGCAGATATAGTGAACCGTTTTGAGCCCACAAGGCGCTGGGAAGAGGCGGCCATTGTTTTTTCGCTTATTCAAGCTAAGCGTTGGAAAAATCAGCTTTTTAATTATCACTGGGCACAACAAGTGCGCCCTGATGGCGAAGGTTTTGGACAATCAGATTTTCACCTTGAACTTTCCTTTGAAGAAAAATCTGCCCCTAAGTTGGAAAAAGCCACGCAACTGAATTTTCGTCCCAAAAAATAACATGGTGCTTTTTAGGCTTCCCTGTTGAGCTTGGTTTGACATATGGCACATAACACTGTATGAAAAACTGCTTTTTTGTGTACGGAGTCATGGCTAATTTTTTGTGAGCTATAAAATTTTAAAAATATCATTAAATATTAGCTTGTGAGCAAGCTTAGGTATAGGTGGGATCATATGTCGAATGTGGTTATAATTGGTGCTCAATGGGGCGATGAAGGTAAGGGTAAGCTAGTTGATTTATTAAGCTCTGAGCTTGACGTTATTGTGCGTTTTCAGGGTGGAAATAATGCCGGGCACACCATTAAGGTGGGTGACAAGCAGACTATTTTGCATCTTATACCTTCGGGCATTTTACATGAAAATAAATTGTGTTGCATAGGCAATGGTGTTGTGTGCGATCTTTTTGTTTTGTTTGAAGAAATTTCCAAGCTTATAGAGCAGGGTGTTGATGTTTCGCCCACACGCTTTAAGATTAGCAAAAAAGCGCATCTTATTCTCCCATATCACAAAGCTTTGGATGAAGCGCGCGAAAAACATAAAAAAGACAACAAAATAGGCACAACAGGCCGTGGCATTGGCCCTTGTTATGAAGATAAAATGTCGCGCATAGGCATACGCGCGGCCGATTTGGCCGATCCTGCGCTTTTGCGCGCAAAAATTGTGGCTGCCTTGGAAGAAAAAAATGTGCTACTCACCAAACTTTATGGTGCTAAGCCCTTGGATGCCGAAGAGGTTTTTGCTCAAATGATGGAAATTGCGCCTAAGGTATTGCCCTATTTGGCTGATATTTCTTCAGAGCTTGATGTTGCATGGGAAGCTGGTAAGCGTGTGCTTTTTGAAGGAGCTCAAGGAACCCATCTTGACATTGACCATGGCACATATCCTTTTGTAACATCGTCTAATACTGTGGCCAGTAATGCGGCTGCCGGCGGAGGTGCTTCTCCGCGTAAGCTTGATACTATTATAGGCATTGTCAAAGCTTATACTACGCGAGTAGGTTCTGGGCCATTTCCCACCGAGCTTGAGAATGAAACGGGCGAGTTTTTGCGCAAGCAAGGCCACGAATTTGGTGCTACCACGGGGCGTGCGCGTCGCTGTGGATGGCTTGATATAGCTATTTTGCGCGAAAGCATTCGTTTGAACGGCATGACAGACATTGCCTTAACCAAGCTTGATGTATTGTGCGGTTTGCCGCAAATCGAAATATGCGTAGGCTATATGTATAATGGTGAAAGAATGGACTTTCCCCCTCAAGAAGAAGGTGCGTTGCAAAATGTGACCCCCATATATGAAAGTATGGCAGGTTTTGACCAAGATATTTCATCCTGCACCACATGGGAAAGTTTGCCCGAAACTGTAAAGGCTTATATCAAGCGTATTGAAAGCTTATGTAAGGTTCCTGTGTCTATTATTTCTGTGGGGCCAGAGCGCGATCAGACCATCAGAATATAACAGTGACAGAGTATATCAATGGCAAAAGCCGTTAAATCTTCCAAAAAAACAGAGCAGGGTGCTTCTCTTCCCACTTTAGAAGAAGCCCGCTCTGTTTTGCTTTTGGCCGAACAAGAGCACTTGCAGGCCACACAAAATCGCCTCTTAAATTTGCACAAAAATTCCCCTCAAGTATTGCTCATGGAAGGCGGCTTACAAAAAGAGCGTCAAGCCATGGCCTTATGGTGGGCAGCTTTACAGCATTGCGAAAGCCCAAAACCTGGTCCATGCGGTATTTGCTCTTCTTGCATACAGATTGCGGCCAAAATGCACAGCGATGTGCTTTTGTATGATGGGCGTATTTCTAATACAGAAGATGAAGAAAATCCCGGCCCTGTGCGCGCTTTGAATAAAGATAATACCACAGCCTTAAAAGGACGCATAGGAGATACCACGCGCAGTGGGCATAAGCGTGTGGTTATTATTGATGGCATAGAAATGGGTCGCAGTGCTGCGGCCAATGCACTTTTAAAAGTGCTGGAAGAGCCTTCGCCTACCACCATATTTGTGCTGCTAAGCCCGCAACGCGAGCAACTTTTACCAACACTTGTTTCGCGCTCTTGGGTTATAACTTTGCCTTGGCCGTCTTCGCGTTATGTGTCTTCTGAGCTTTTGCCTTTAGAGCAGGCCTTGGCTGATTTTATTCACCAAGGGCGTGGGTGGTGGAGCAAGACTCAAGGCAAAGGTGCGGTGGATGCTCCAACGGCTGCGCAATTACTTTTGCTATGTCAAAAAAGACTTTTACCTGCCTTGGCCGGCGAAAGCGAAAGGGTGCAGCAAGAGCTACAAGGTCCATTGAGTTCTTGTTTTTTTAGGTGCAGCCCCAAGGCCAGAGAGGGTATTGTGCAGATTATTGAAAATGCTCAAGAAGCCTTGCATTATAATGTAAATCCCGCCAGAGTTCTCGATACTTTTGCGGCAGAGTT
>CAYJHG010000155.1:0-4365 GCA_964369535.1 uncultured Desulfovibrionaceae bacterium | reverse complement strand
CCATATCCAAAGAAACTTGCCCTTGTGGGGCCATGAGTGAGAGTTTTTGCAGTTCGCCGTCAATGGCAACTGCACTTGGCAACACACTTTGCGAAAGAGCCTCCAACGCATCAGCATGAAAAACAAGGCCAAAAGTGCCTGCCTTTTCTTTAATATACCCTTTGATGGACTGAGTATCAAGTCCTGAATTGCGCCAAACCCAACCTTTTTTATCTGCAAATGCTAAACATTTCTGTTTTGCTATGTGAGCGGGGATTTTTGGTTGTCTTTTTTCCCAAGCACCTTCAAGGCATAAAATGAGCCAGGAACAGGAGTTAGGGCTTGCCAAGCTTTCAGAAAGCTGCTTCCAGCGAGCCGCCACAATGTTTTGGGCATGGCGCAAAATAATTAATCTTGGCACACCAAAAAGCCCTTGCAAGGTCAAATGTTCCCAAAAAATTTGGGGAAGATCGGAATCTCCGTAATATACATGGCGTTCCCAAGGGCTGGAAACCATGCCCCCACTTGCCGGATATTGCTCTTGCAAACGCTCTATGTGCGTTTTAATGAGTCCGGCATCGGGGCAAATGCAAAAGTAAAAGGCTGGGCGCGACATGCAATATTAATTAGCAACAATATTTACAAGTTTTCCGGGCACCACAATAACTTTACGCACAGTTTTGTCCGTAATGTGTTTTTGGATGGTGTCGTCGGCCAAGGCCAATTTTTCCACGTCTTCTTTGCTGGTATTGGCTAAAACTTCTAATTTACCACGCAATTTTCCGTTTACTTGCACAACTATGGTTAGCACATCTTTAGCCAAAGCATCTTCTTGCCATGTGGGCCAAGGCTCCTCGGTTATGGCAGTGTCGTGACCAAGGTCTTCCCAAAGTTCGGCGGTAATGTGTGGTGTAAATGGGCAAAGCAGTGTAAGAACTGTTCCCATGGCCGAAGAAAACACTCGTTTTGAAGCTTCATCTGCTCGTAATTCTTCACGCGCCACATACATGGCATTTACCAATTCCATAATGGCGGCAATGGCGGTATTGAATTGATATTTATTTTCGATGTCGCTTTGTACTTTTTTAACGGTTTCGTGCTCTTTGCGGCGAATGTCTTTGGCAGTGGCGTTTGTGGCATCGTTTTCAGTAGCGCTACACGCACGCATGGGCACAAGGTGTGGGCGCTCTTCCACAAAAAGACGCCATACACGGTTAAGAAAGCGCGAGGCACCTTCAATGCCTGTTTCTGACCAGTCAAAATCGCGTTCTGGTGGTGCTGCAAAAAGGCAGAATAAACGCACGGTATCGGCACCAAATTTTTCGATCATAAGGGTTGGGTCAACGACATTTCCCTTAGATTTTGACATTTTAGAGCCGTCCATAAGCACCATTCCTTGGGTGAGCAAATTGGCAAATGGCTCATCCATATCTTCGGGATAAAAGCCAAGGTCGCGCAAAGCCTTGGTAAAGAAGCGCGAATACAAAAGATGCAAAATAGCGTGCTCAACACCGCCAATGTATTGGTCCACAGGCATCCAATATTTAATAATGTCTTTATCAAAGGGGGCATTATCATTTTTTGCATCGGCATAGCGCGCAAAATACCAAGAAGACTCCACAAATGTGTCCATGGTATCTGTTTCGCGCTTGGCTTTTTGGCCGCAAGTGGGGCAAGTGCATTCATAAAATGAAGGGGTTAAGGGCAAGGGCGAGCGACCGTCTTCTTGGGTTTTTACATCAAGGGGTAAGACCACAGGCAAATTTTCTTCTTTTTCAGGAACCACGCCGCATTTTTCGCAATATATTATAGGTATGGGCGAACCCCAATAACGCTGGCGCGAAATATTCCAGTCGCGCAAACGGTATTGTATGGTAAAGGTACCCATATTCTTAGCTTCCAAAGCCTTAGCCACGGCTTTTTTGCCTTCTTCATTGTCTGTGCCGTCAAATTCACCGGAATTGAACATGCTGCCTTGCCCCGTATAGGCTTCTGTCAGTTTGGCAATGTCGCTAAATTCTGCAGCGCTTTGGCCTTCTGGTAAAATAACGGGCTGAATGTTCAGAGTGTATTTTTTGGCAAATTCAAAATCGCGTTGGTCATGAGCAGGAACGCCCATAACAGCACCGGTACCGTATTCGGCCAAAACAAAATTGCCAAGCCAAATGGGCACTTTTTTACCCGTAAAGGGGTGCAAACAAAAGGCGCCTGTGGCAATGCCTTCTTTTTCAAGCGTTTCGGATTGGCGGTCAATGCGGTCCATATTGCGTATACGCTCTATAAATTCGCGCACTGCTTTTTCGTTGGCTGAACCTGTAATAAGATGGTCCACCAGTGGGTGCTCTGGAGCAAGTGTCATGAATGTTGCGCCAAATACCGTGTCGGGGCGTGTGGTAAATACACGAATTTCGTTGGTATTTGCAGCAGGTTTTTCCAAAGGAAAAGCAATTTCTGCCCCGTGGGATTTGCCAATCCAATTGTGCTGCATGGCAATAACACGCTCTGGCCAACCTTTTTGCAAAAGGTTTAAGTCTTCCAGCAATTCTTCGGCATATTTTGTTATGCGCACAAACCATTGGGTTAAATCTTTTTGCTCTACCTTTGAGTCACAGCGCCAGCAAAGCCCTTCGATAACTTGTTCATTGGCAAGCACAGTGTGGCAATCGGGGCACCAATTTTGCGCAGCTTTTTTGCGGTATACCAAATCTTTTTCAAGCATTTTCAAAAAGAAAAGTTGTTCCCAGCGGTAATATTCGGGCACACAGGTGGCGACCTCTCTATTCCAATCATATGAATAGCCAAGACGCTTTAATTGTGTGCGCATATTATCTATATTAGAAAATGTCCATGCGGCAGGGTGGGTATTGTTTTTTATGGCAGCATTTTCTGCAGGCAAGCCAAGAGCGTCCCAACCCATGGGATGCAGCACATTAAAACCTTGCATATGCTTAAAGCGCGCCACCACATCACCTATAGAATAGTTGCGCACATGCCCCATGTGAATATTTCCGGAAGGATAGGGTAGCATTTCCAGCAAATAATATTTGGGCTTTGAGCTTTTATGGTCAACGGCAAAGCATTGTTTTTCTTCCCAAAGGGCTTGCCATTTTACTTCTATCTGTGTTGGGTTGTACTTTTCCTGCGTCATGAAAAATCCTTATATATCTATTTTCTTTCTATTTCACCGGCTTCTAAAGCCTTGGCCGCGGCATCTAAAATGCCATTCACAAAGGAACGTGCGCTGTCTTCACCAAATTGGCGCGAAATATCCAAGGCTTCGGTCATGGCTACCTTGGCTGGAATATCATTTCTATAGACAATTTCATATAGCGCAAGGCGTAAAAGCATGAGCTCCACACGCCCCATACGGTCTATGCGCCAATTGTGCGAAAAGCGTTCTATCAATGCGTCAAGCTCCACGCTGTTTTGCCAAACACCCTGCACAAGTTCCCAAGCAAAACCTTGGGCTTCTTGCGCTGGTATTTCGGTTTTAGCCGTTTCTGCTTGTTCTTTATGCGGAAATTGGCAAAAAGCTACACGCACATCGTCAAGGTCTTTTATTTCGGCAAAGGACAAACCATACAAAACTTGAAAGGCCACATTGCGCTCTTGGCGGCGACTATTTTTTTTGGACATGCTTAAATAAGCTCCAAAACGCGCACTGTTTCAAGCACGGCAGAAGCAGCTTCCACACCCTTGTTACCAGCCTTGGCGCCGGCTCGTTCTATGGCTTGCTCAAGATTATCCGTGGTCAAAAGGCCAAAGCCAACAGGCACGCCATAATCAAGCGAGACATGAGCAAGACCCTTGGTGGCTTCGGCACATACATATTCAAAATGCGGTGTACCGCCGCGAATAACAGCCCCAAGGGCAATAATGCCGTGGCAATCTTTTTTGTCGGCAATTTTTTTGCACACCAAGGGCATTTCAAAAGCGCCGGGCACACGCACTATAGTAATGTCTTGTTCGGCACAACCATGACGCACAAGGTAGTCCACAGCGCCGCTGATAAGACGATCCACAATAAAATCGTTAAAACGAGCAGCAATAATAGTAAACTTTAAACCTTGGGCTTGTAATTGCCCTTCTATGGTACGGATTTGTGACATATTTCCTCCAGCTTTTTTTTTCAAGGAAGTGAAAATTTTTTTATGGATAAAAGCTTCTTCCCTCAAAAAAACTATTTGATGTAATCAATAATAAAAAGACGCACCCCCAAACATGGCGCGGATTTTTAGTTCTGGCAAGGAAAAAATTTGCATTTTTCAAGGTGCTGTTTTTATTGATTGTTTGTGCTGATTAAATGGTGTATTTTGACAATTTCGATAGACGTGACAAAGCAATATGAAAAAGTACAAGTTAAGAGGAGAATGTAAAGGCTCGCCA
>CAYJHG010000154.1:2707-4366 GCA_964369535.1 uncultured Desulfovibrionaceae bacterium | reverse complement strand
ACAATGTCTAAAACTCATGATAACTTAATGGCTGCATTTGCAGGTGAATCTCAAGCTAATCGTAAATATCTTGCTTTTGCTGATGTGGCCGACAAAGAAGGTTTACCCGCTGTGGCCAAACTTTTTCGCGCTGCTGCTGCTGCTGAAACCATTCATGCTCACGCGCATCTTCGTCTTGCAGGCCATATTGGCAATACCGAAGAAAACTTAAAGTCTGCCATTGAAGGCGAAAGCTATGAGTTCACCAGCATGTATCCTGACATGATCAAAGATGCTGAAGCAGAGGGTGAAAACGCCATTGCCAAGCATTTAAAGCAAGTGAATGCTGTGGAAGAAGTGCACGCTAATTTGTATAAAAAAGCTCTTGCCAACCCTTCTGAATGTGTTGATGTGGACTACTACTTGTGTAAAGTTTGTGGATACACCCATGAAGGCGAATGTGATAAATGTCCTGTATGTAATGCTGGCAAAGCTGCCTTTTTTAATGCAAGCACTTGCTGTAAATAGTATTTCGCATAAAATAACTTAAAAAAAGGGGATGGGTCAACATGTGGCTCATCCCCTTTTTTCACATTTCCTTTTGGGTATTTTTTGCGTATAAAAGACTTTGCATGATTTTTTAAAAATATTGCGCAGAATTTTTATAAGGTGGACATATGGAAGCAGCCCAATATGAACTGCAAAACCTTGAGCAAGAGCCTCTGCTACAAGAACGCGTAGAAGCCATTGCCAAAACCCTTTCTTTGTCTGAAGCATCCATAGAAATGACCTATGGTGCGCGTATTATGCACGACATTTCGCGATTTTCTCATGATTTTTTAGCCAGAACCCAAGCCAAAGAGGGTGCAGCCATACAAGAAAATTTGCAAAAGCTCATGCAGAGTTTGCATCATGTTAATGTGGCTGATGCATTTAAAAAACCAAGCTTTTTTGAAAGTTTGCCTATTATTGGCTTTTTATTTGCTTCTCGCCATAAAAAAATTTTACAATTAAAAGATGCCTCGCAAGAAGTGTCCCAAATGGGCGATGCTTTGCAAGTTTCCATGATAAATGTATTGCGGCATGTGGCATTATTAGATGAATTGTATAAGCATAATTCTCAATATTATTTAGAGCTTGTGGCGCATATTAAAGCAGGTAAGGCTGCTATTGAAAAAGCCAAAAACGAAGATATACCGCGTATGCAAGCGCAAATGGCAAACCATGGTTTTGCAGCGCAAGAAGTGCAAGATTTTATATTGCGCGTTCAGGCCTTTGAAAGGCGCGTGCACGACCTTGAAATTTCTCGCACCATTACTTTGCAAATGGCTCCGCAAATACGTCTAATCCAGTCGATTGATAGGGCATTAGTGCAAAAAATTCAAACAAGCATGCTTACAACCATACCCGTATGGAAAAACCATATGGCCATGGCTTTGGCTTTGCACGGGCAAAGAGAGGCGACCAAATTGCACAAGGATATGGTGCAAAAAACCAACACAATGCTGCACCGGCAAGGCCAAAATATTGAAGAAGTAAGTTTAGAAACGGCCAGAGAAATGCAAAGTACTTTTGTGGATTATAACTCCTTGCGCGAAGTGCACACAAGACTTATTTCTACTGTTGAGGCCACATTGCGTATGGCCAAGGAAGGGCGAGAGAGGTTACAGCAATTAGAAA
>CAYJHG010000154.1:0-2607 GCA_964369535.1 uncultured Desulfovibrionaceae bacterium | reverse complement strand
CAATTAGAAAGAAATCATGGCAAATAGGCCATTTATTATAAAAACAAAGAGGACTCTATGGCATTTGAAGCGCATTCTAAAGAGTTACAAGGTTTTTTTGCAAAAGTAAAAGCCCATGTGAAAGGCTTTGGCGTGCGCGTTCTTGTGCATTTGGGCGCCATAGGTTCTGCTTTTGCCATTTCTGGTTTGGTTCCCACGGGGGGCGGACAGGATTTTGCTTTTTTTAGTACCTATGTGGGGCTTATTTGCCTTGTGGCTCGTAATATGGGCAAAAATATCACTTGGCTTTTGCCAGCAGGGCTTGGGCTTTTGCAAATGTGTCTGTGTTTAGCCTTGGGTTTTCCCTTGCATCAAGGCATATTTTGGGGCGGTTTTCAAAGCTATGTACAGCGACTTTTTGCTCAAAAATACGACATGGGTATTGAGTGGATAATGCCCATATTCTTAGTGCCCTTAGCCTTTAGCTTAAGTGCCTATTTACCGTCATTTATGGGCTTAAGCATTAGCTTTATAAGCCTTGCCTCAGTAGGTTGGGGAATATTTGCCCTTAAACGGTATAAGCAAAAACAAGAAGAGATGTTTGCGCGTAGAATGGCCGCAGACCATGGTCAAAATGAGCCAGAAGATAACACAGCAGAAAAAGAAGACCCATTTTTGGAATTCCATACTTCCATCAGAAAGTTACGCACAAAGCTTATTTTTTTGCCAAGCGCCTTTAAAACGTGCCTTGAAGGGCTCATTATTTCTGCAGAAGCCATAGTGCTATGCATGGCTGAAGATGAACGCGATACAGAATCAGGTCGGCGTTTTCTACACAGATACTTGCCGGCTGTTCACTCTGTTGTTGATAAATATCAAAAGATTGGACAAGATAAAAATGCCCCCAATGTGGAAGAGGCCCTTAAGCAAAGTGCAGATATATTGCTGCGCCTAGAAAAAGCCTTTGCCCAAGAACATGAAAATCTTTTGCGCAATAATGTGGATGACTTTTCGGCAGAATTGGGGATGCTGGATAGTCTGCTTAAAATGGAAGGCCGCTGATAATGTGCTTAAAAAACATCGTTGAATGCAAGCCTTGCAGCGCATTTTCTCGTGATGACAGAGAAGGATAAGGCTTTGCAAGTAAGCTTATGGTATCGTCGCTTGCTCGTGGCATGGGCATAAGAGGCTCATAGAAGTTTTGGGATGCCTCAAAAAAAACAATCTTCCTCGTATCAAGGAGTAAGACTCCTTGCACAAGTAAATTTTCAAACAAATGTAAATTTACCGCAAAAACACAAAAATAAAGTTAAAAAATAATTGTGCAGAACTCTCGGAGTAGGATTATCAATTGTGGTCTTGTGCTAAAAAGTCTTCTAGAGCTTGCAAATCAAATATTTCAATAGTGCTTTTATTGACTTTGCCTATGATGCCAAGGGTTCGCAAGTTGGCCAGAACGCGACAAACGGTGCTTCTGTGTAAACCCAGTGTCAAGGCAAGGTTTCCTTGTGAAATGCCTTTTGCATGTATTTCTTGGGCTACGTTGTGGGCATGGCGCACAAGATAATGGCTGACCATGGCTTCCGGCGAAGATTTTAAGGTTTCTGCCAAAAGACTTAAAGTGGCGCCAAGCTTAACACCCATGCTATGTAAAACATTATTTATAAGGTGTGGATATTTTGCAGTAAAGTCATTGCTGTTCAAAAGATTTGCGGGAAAATTATACACTTCGCAAGCCTCGATAGCCAGCTGGCTAACACTAAAGCGCTGCCCTTCATACATAACTGCTGCCTCGCGAAAAAGACAACCAGAGCCTAAGTGCAATATTATGCGTTCTCGCATGGAGCTGTTGTGGCAATTTAGTTGAATAGCGCCTGAATTTAGAAAAGAAAATGTTGTTTGTTCGGTAAGCGCGTCATGCCATCTATGCCCCTTGGCTATGAGCTGCTTTCGACCAAGGTGCAAAACTTCACGCCACTCGGCATTCATTTCATGCAGATGAAAAACACTGCTGTTTTTTTGTAATGCTAATCTTGACATAACTTGAATGTAGCAAGCTCATAAAAGCGAAGCAAGAAAATTTTACTAACTATGTGTTAAAGAAAACTGAATGTTTGAGGTTGTAATGACAAAGGGGAGTTATGTAACTCCCCCCAGACTGATGACAAACCCCCTTTCGGGGTTTTTGCGCCACCTAAGACAGTAACACTGTCTTGGTGGAAAGGCACGAAAATCAATCGCTTAACGGCGCAAGTAAATTGCGCCTACTCTTGATTTATCGATCGTGTTGACTTTGTCAACACTCCGAGGGGAGTTATGTAACTCCCCCCAGAGTATAGCATTAGGCAAGTTTTTCGATTTCTTTGATAATAGCTGGCTTTTGCTTTAAGCCTTCAAGTCTGCTTACTTCGGCACCGTCTTTCATGAATAGCATGGTGGGGAAGCCCTTTACGCCACAACGGTCTTTTAATTCGTGATTTTCATCAAAGTCTATGATATAAATAGGAAAATCAGGATTGTTCTTGTCTATGTCTTTCAAAACAAATGAAAGCATTTTGCAAGGTCCACAGGTTTTGGAATAAAATTCCACAAGCATGCCACCTTTTTTATCAAGGGCATCATATTCTG
>CAYJHG010000153.1:0-4376 GCA_964369535.1 uncultured Desulfovibrionaceae bacterium | reverse complement strand
AGTTTTACTGTCTTAGGTGGCGCAAACTCCCAGAAGGGGGTTTGTCATCAAACTGGAAGCTCTGCACAAACATTGTGCAGAGGTTTTACATCAATTTAAAAAAATCCGTTAAGCGCTATGGGGACGGGCATCTGTCTTCCATTCTCGAACCACTTGCTGCAAAGCTTCTTTTTTAGCGGCATCTAAATTTTCTTTATATTGTTCGGCATATACATGAATATGCGTGCCGCCACGCGGTAAAAATAAACCCTTTACCCTGCACCAGCGTGGCTGCAAAAGTTCCCACATGTGCTCAAGCACTGTATTGGTGATGGTTTCCATAAAGGATTGATGGTTACGATAGGCAAACATGTATAATTTAAAACTTTTTGATTCAACACAGAGGGTATCAGGTATATATTCCATAACGATGGTGCCAAAGTCTGGCTGGCCTGTTACAGGGCAAAGCGAAGTAAATTCGGGATAGCTCATATGTATAATATAATCCCTATCTGGATAGCAGTTGGGAAATGCTTCTAAATGGGCAAGGCTTGGCGCTCCCTTGGGGCTTGGCATTTTACCCTTTCCAAGGTTTTGCAAATGCTGTGTTTGATCCTGACTTTTCGTTAAAGACATGCTCAATTCTCCTTATGGCTTTATGGCATTTTTTACCATGCGTAATATGGCTTCACATATAAAACCCTTTTCCCACAATGGCAAATGCTATTCAAGCGTCCCTTGGCAAAACTTTTGCCTTAACGTATACACAAGAAAAATGATGTAAAAGGAAATGCCATGATCATACACATCCAATCTTGTGAAAAAGACTCTGTACTCCCCATACTGCCCCTTTCGTATGAGGGCTTAGGTATGCCACACCATGCTAGCGAGCAAAACCTTAATCTACGCGTTGGCACCAAGCTTTTTTCATGCAAAAATGAAGCCTTATTCACCGTTGTAGGGCGCGTTTTCTTGCCATTCAATAGTGCTTCGCTCGAATATAATCACAGTGTCATAGCCCCCCTTGTGCGCGCAAACACAACTCTTAAGGCACAAAAAATGGAACTTACCCCACAGCGCGAAAACCTTGCCCTTGCTTGGATAACCCTTTCGGATAAAGGTGCTGCTGGTGAGCGCGTTGACTCAAGCGGCCCCACCATAGAAACCATTATACAAGAAAATTTGCAACTTAACCATAGTCAGGGCTTTATTTTGCCAGACGAAGCCTATGCCCTACGCGCCCTTTTGACAGAGCTTTCTTTAGGGCAAGGTTATGATATTATTTGCACCACAGGCGGCACCGGCCTGAGTCCGCGCGACATTACTCCAGAAGCAACCTTAGCCGTTATTGACAAACGTTTGCCGGGTTTTGAACAATGCATGATGCAAACAAGCCTTAGCAAAACGCCGCATGCTGTGCTTTCGCGCGCTGTTGTGGGTATTATTGGGCAAAGCATTTGCTTAAACTTGCCAGGCAGCCGCAAAGCTGTAGATGAAAATCTACGCGCCGTTGTGCCAGCTTTAAAACACGCCTTGGACAAACTTCATGGTGATACTACCGACTGCGCAACGCTTCGTAAACCTTAGCACTATTTTTTTATGTCTGAGCAACGAAAGAACAACCATGCATATAATTAACAAATTACAACCACTCATTATCATGCTCTGCGCCATGCTTGGTTTAGCCCTTGGTATTTTTACACCCTTGCGCCATATTTCTATGCATTTTATAGAAATGTTCTTAATGATGCTTCTTTTTATGGTTTTTCTTTCCGTAGATATGCATCAATTAAAAAAGGCTCTTTTGCATGTCAAATTCACCATGGCAAGTGTCACCATAAATTTTATCATAACTCCGCTTGTGGCATATATCTTGGGCATGGTATTTTTAGAAGGAAACTTAGACATTCGCATGGGCTTGCTCATGCTCTTGGTAACGCCTTGCACAGATTGGTATCTTGTTTTCACAAAATTGGCCAAAGGAAATGTGGCTCTTAATATTTCGATTTTGCCCTTAAATCTCATATTGCAAGTTGTGCTATTGCCAATATATCTCTATGTTTTTTTTGGAAACTCCGTAGATATTCAAGCAAATTCAATTATAAGCAGCATTGCCATTGTTTTGCTCATTCCCTTTCTATGCGCCATGTTCACCCGAAAGCTTACAAAAAATAATCCTACATTCCAAAATATTATTGCAGATTTTGCCGACAACGCACAGTTGATTTTTCTATGCCTTGCTGTTGTGACCATGTTTGCTGTGGAAGGTGAAAGCCTATTGGCTAACTATATATTATTTTTAAAGCTTTTTATTCCACTCATATGTTTTTTTATCATAACTTTTTTTATTGCGCATATGGCAGGCAAAGCCCTACATTTTACAAGAGAAGACACTATTTCCTTGCATTTTACAACATTGGCGCGTAATTCTCCTCTGGCTTTGGCCATTGCCATTGCCGCATTCCCCAAAGAACCACTCATAGCGCTTTCTCTTATTGTGGGGCCTTTATTGGAATTACCTATTCTTTCTGCCATTGCAGAAGCACTTAAGAAAAAAAAATAATACAAAGGAAAAAACATGGCACGCAAAAGAAATAGATTTCTTATGGAAGAAATGGACACGCAAAATACGCTTGAACAAGACGGAGAAGAAGCTTGGGTAAGTCGCTCACAAAAAAAGCGCAATAGCACAGCCTTGCAAAAATTGGGAGAGGAGTTGGTGGCCTTGCCCTTGGGCAGCCTTAAAAAAATTCCGCTTAACGAAGACTTGCGCGCAGCCCTTGAGCTTATGTCACGGCTCAAAGATCACGAAGGCAGGCGCAGGCATATGCAATATATTGGGAAGCTCATGCGCGAATGCCCCACAGAACCCATACGCGAAGCCTTACAGCTTTTGAATGACGGGCATGGCAAGCAAACTGCCGCTTTTCATCAAGCCGAAAGATTGCGCCAAGCCTTACTAGAAGCCACTACGCCAGAATTAGAAAAATTGTTACAGCCCTGGCCGCAAGAAGTTGAGCACATACAGGAGCTTGTGAAGCGCGCACACAATGAAAGCGCCCCACACGCAAAACGCGATCTTTTCAGAAAATTACACCAATTACTTACGCAAAATATGTAATCTAGTTTTTTGACTTACCCTTTTTGCCACTTCTGCAGTTTGGGCAAATACCATACAGGCACAAGATGTGTCTGGTGGGCTCAAAATCATATTTTTCTGTTATGGCCTCTTGAAGCTTTTCAATTTTTTTACTTACAATCTCAATATTCTTACCACATTTTTCGCAAATAAGATGGTCGTGGTGTTCTTGATTTTCCGGTTCATAGCGTGTGATACCATCACCAAATTGAACTTCATGCGCTAGCCCAGCCGCGCATAAAAGCTTCATGGTACGGTAAACAGTTGCTTGTCCCACAGAAGAATCAACTTTGCGCACCGCATCATACACTTCTTCCGTAGAAAAATGACCGATTGAAGACATAAAAATTTCTGCAATAAGAGTACGCTGTGTTGTATTCTTAAGTCCATTAGCCGTCACATACTGTTGAAATGTAGATATGTAGTTTTTCATAATTAAATTTTATAATAAAAAACACTTTACGTCAATATGTACTTTTTTTTAGCAAGTAATAAGTCATAAGCCAATCGATACAAGCAGCCCAAGGTAATGTGTCGATATTTTTACAATTTTTTTTACTTTTATTCTTAACAAAAACATATATAATGCCCAAAACGAATACCTTTTCAGACTTTTTTACCATATTTAACAAAGTGAGATTTTTATGAAAAACTTTTTCCGTGTAAGTCTTTTAGTATGTGCTGTCATGCTTGTTTCACAAACTCTAGCCCTAGCCGCAGGCGCTAATTCTGCCGTTAAATTAGAAACCAACATGGGCGATATTATTTTGCGCCTTGACGATGCCAAAGCCCCTATTACTGTGAAAAACTTTTTGGAATATGTAAAAAGCGGCCATTATGACGGCACCATTTTCCATCGCGTCATAAAAGATTTTATGATTCAAGGCGGCGGCATGACACCGGACATGAAACAAAAACCTACCAATAAGCCCATTAAAAACGAAGCAAGCAATGGCCTTGACAATGAAGCCTACACTGTGGCCATGGCGCGCACTTCTGACCCTAACTCTGCCACTGCTCAATTTTTTATTAATGTGAAAGACAATAAATTTTTAAATTATTCTGCTCCAACCCCTCAAGGGTATGGCTATACCGTTTTTGGAAAAGTCATTAAAGGGCAAAAGATTGTTGATAAAATTAAGGCGGTTCCCACTGGCAACCGCGCTATGCACCAAGATGTGCCCGTGGATCCTGTGATCATTGTAAAGGCTTCTGTTATTGAATAAAAAATTTTCTTAAAGATAAATATAGAAACGCC
>CAYJHG010000152.1:0-4380 GCA_964369535.1 uncultured Desulfovibrionaceae bacterium | reverse complement strand
CTCTCCCCCTCAAAAAAATAAAAAAAATAAAGGAAAATTATGCAAATTATAGATGGTAAGACCACAGCTGCGACCATCCGAAGTGAATTGCAGGGATTAGTGCAAAGTGTCACGTCTAAGGGCAAGCGTGCTCCTGGTTTGGCTGTTATTTTGGTGGGAGAAGATCCGGCTTCGCAGGTATATGTGCGCAATAAAGAAAAAGCGTGTGCCGAGGTGGGTATTCTTTCTTTTCCGTATCGTTTGCCGGCTGATACTACACAAGAGGATTTGCTTAAGCTTATTGCATCGCTTAATGCTCGTGAAGATGTGGACGGTATTTTATTGCAATTACCTTTGCCTAAGGGCTTGGATTCTCAGGCTTGCTTATTAGCCATTGATCCGGCTAAGGATGTGGATGGTTTTCATCCTGAAAATGTGGGACGTCTTTCTTTGGGGTTGCCAGGTTTTGTTTCATGTACGCCGGCTGGTGTTATGGAGCTTTTGCAGCGGTATAATTTATCACCTGCGGGTAAGAAGGCTGTGGTTGTAGGGCGGTCAAATATTGTGGGTAGACCTTTGGCTCTTTTGCTGACGCATACTGGTCCTTTTGCCAATGCCACTGTTACTGTGTGTCATTCGCGTACGGCAGATCTTGCTAAAGAATGCCGTGAAGCAGACTTTATTTTTTTAGCGCTTGGCAAGCCTAAATTCCTGACTGCGGATATGGTAAAAAAGGGTGCTGTGATTATTGATGTGGGCATTAATAGGACAGATGAAGGGCTTTGTGGTGATGCGGATTATGCTAGCGTGAGTCAGGTGGCTGGCGCCATAACACCTGTGCCCGGTGGCGTTGGTCCCATGACCATTGCCATGTTATTGAAAAATACGTGTCAATCGTGGCAAAGTAGAATTTGAATTTGATGTAATGTATATATCGCTCAACGTGAGCAACAAAAAAACGCAGGCTCATTATAATTAATAAAGAGCCTGCGTTTTTATAGTGTTTTTTATGCTTTATGCAATTTGTTCAAAAAGTGCCGGGGCAATGAAGTGGTGAATTTTAGAGGGGAGTGGGGTTCTTTCCCCCATGACCCGATTAAAATTTGCTACTGAAGCCGCATACGGTGCTTTTTCAACAAATTGCCCTAGTAGACGCCCTGTTCAATCATAGCATCAGCCACCTTACGGAAGCCGGCAATATTACCACCAAGCACATAGTCGCCCGTGCAATCAAATTCTTGAGCGGTGGTGCTGGCTGCGGTGAATATGTTCTTCATGATACCTTTGAGTTTTTCGTCCACTTCATTGAATGTCCAAGCTTGCATGCTGGCGTTTTGGGCCATTTCCAATTGGCTTGTGGCCACGCCGCCGGCATTGGCACATTTACCAGGCCCGTAAGCGAGTTTAGCTTGCTTAAATATTTCAATAGCTTCTGGTGTGGATGGCATATTGGCGCCTTCGCTCACAAGGTAGCAGCCATTTTTGACAAGTTGGCGTGCGTCTTCTTCGGTGAGTTCGTTTTGGGTAGCACTTGGGAAGGCCATATCGCAAGGCACATGCCAAACGGGGTGTTGGTTTTTGCCATAATCTTTAACAGGGGTGAATTGAGCGTCGGGGCAAAGCTCCACATAGCGAGTAAGAGGAGCGCGCTCCACTTCTTTTACTTGTTTGAGCACTTCAAGGTTGATACCGCTTTTTTGGTAAACCGTGCCGCGCGAGTCGCTTATGGTAACGGCTTTGGCGCCAAGATGATTTAATTTTTCAATGGTATAGATAGCCACGTTGCCGGAACCGGAAACAGCAGCTGTAGCGCCTTTTATGTCTTTGCCAAGGGCGCCGAGCATATTTTCTGCAAAATACACACAGCCATAGCCGGTGGCTTGCGTGCGCACTAAGGAACCGCCCCAGAGTAGCCCTTTGCCGGTAAGAATGCCGTCAAATTTGCCGGAAAGGCGTTTATATTGACCGAAAAGGTAGCCAATTTCGCGAGCACCAACGCCGATATCGCCGGCGGGTACGTCTGTGGTATTACCGATAATGCGAGAAAGTTCGGTCATAAAGGACTGACAAAAACGCATAATTTCGCCATCGCTTTTGCCTTTGGGGTCAAAGTCGCTGCCGCCTTTGCCGCCGCCAAGCTGCAGTCCGGTAAGGCTATTTTTAAAGATTTGTTCAAATCCAAGGAATTTTAAGATGCTTTGATTTACGCTTGGGTGAAAGCGCAATCCGCCTTTATAGGGACCAAGAGCAGAGTTGAACTGAAAACGGAATCCGCGATTTACTTGTACGCGGCCTTTGTCGTCTGTCCAAGCAACGCGGAAAATGAGTTGACGTTCAGGTTCAACAATACGCTCAAGGATATTATGATCTTGATATTTACCTTCGCGATCAAAAAGAGGGCCTAGGGAATCAAAAACTTCGGTAACTGCTTGCATAAATTCTGGTTGGTGTGCGCAAAATTTTTTCATTTTACGAAGAACTTTTTGGGGATAATTTGTGGCCATAAAAAAAACTCCTTAAAGTAGCGCAAAGCGCAAAAAAATATAATTTCTTGTGGCTAGGTAGCACACAATATACAATCGCATAACCTTAAGTTAAAGGCTATACGTCCAATTATTATAGCACAATTTTTGTACTCTAATTTATCAAAAATGGAAAGGCAATTTTGAGTAAATACCTACTTTTTTTTAGTGTATTACATTCTTTAAAGCTTAACTGTTAAAAATCTAGCATAAAAAATATGGAAAAGAAAAGTATAATTTTGGCTAAATAAGTACACAAAAATGTAGATTTATGCTTTAATGTCTTTTTAAATATACGCACTGTGTAAGGTTTGCTTCGCGAACGTATTTCCTTGCGTTTTTCCTTGAAAAAAATAACCTTTTCTTATATAATATATTAGTACGCACATAAGTGAGCATGCTACTGTTTTTAAGCGTATAGCTTTAATTGCAAGCGTTAATTTTTGGAGGTTGTATGGACAGTTCTATTCTTTCTTGTATTGGTAATACTCCATTGGTTAAATTAAACTTTTTTTCAGAAGAATTGCGCGAATATGGAACTGAAATTTGGGTTAAGCTTGAAAACCGTAACCCTGGCGGTTCCATCAAAGATAGGGCAGCATATGCCATGATTGCAGACGCATTGAAAAAAGGCGCTCTTAAGAAATGCGGCACTATTATAGAACCCACCAGCGGAAATACCGGAATCGCTCTTGCTATGGTAGCGGCATCTATGGGTATTAAATGCTGCATTGTTATGCCGGATAGCATGAGCCTTGAAAGGCGCATGCTCATACAAGCCTATGGGGCAAGTCTTGAGTTGACGCCAGCTGCAGAAGGCATGCAAGGTGCCATAAAGCGGGCAGAAGCATTGTGCAAAGGAGTGCCGGATGCTTTTATGCCACAGCAATTTGAAAATCCTTGTGCAGCTAGTGTGCATTATGACACTACTGGTCCTGAAATATTTGCGAAAACGCAGCAAAATTTACATGCTTTTGTGGCTGCCTTTGGTACAGGCGGCACAGTAAGCGGTGTGGGATTGTATTTAAAGGAACAAATTCCACATCTTAAAGTTTATGGGGTGGAACCATCCGAATCTCCATTGCTTTCTCAAGGGCATGTTGGAACACACGGCATTCAGGGCATTGGCGCTAATTTTATTCCAAGTATTTTGCGTCAAGATGTGTTGGATGCTGTGGAAACTGTGAGCACCGACGAGGCCATGCGCACAGCACGAGATATATGTGTGCGCGAGGGTATTTGTTGCGGTATAACTTCTGGCGCCAATGTGTGTGCGGCATTGCGCGTAGCCAAATTGCCGGAAATGCGCGGCAAACGAGTGGTGACCTTTGTGTGCGATACTGGCGAGCGCTATTTGTCCACACAATTATTTCAAGGTGATGTATGATTTTAGCTGCCATGATCATAGGAGCCATATTGGGTGGCCTTGTGGCTTCCAATAAAGGGCGTAATATTTTTGTGTGGGCTGTATTGTGTGGAATTATGCCTCTTGCATTGTTTATTCTTTTTGCCATACCAAGGCAGCCGCAGATAGGAGTATGGCGCCCTTGTCCTTTTTGCTTAACTGTAGTTCCTTGGTCTGCCACCGTATGCGCTTCTTGTAAAAATTCTTTGCCAAGGGCGCATGTGCACCCTTGTGCTTATTGTGCGGCGCCCATTTGGGCCGGTCAAAACGTTTGCACCAGTTGTGGGCAAAAAGATACTACTGAAGAAAAGCATTATGATATTGAAAAAACATAGGGTTTTTTGTAATAAATTATTTAATCATTTAACTAGGATAGAGTATGTATAATTTAAAGCGATTATTTGTAATTTTTTTTGTAGGTATTATGTTTTTGAGCCATGCGGCATTGAGTGAGGCCAAAGCACCCACGGGAGT
>CAYJHG010000151.1:0-4383 GCA_964369535.1 uncultured Desulfovibrionaceae bacterium | reverse complement strand
ACACATGAATATGTATCAAGAAGCTTAAAGGCCTTACGCAAAATATGGCAACGGTTGTCAGGGCAATCACTGCCTATGAGCACAACTTTTTTTCGCCGAATTTCGCCCTCTGTAGCAGAATTTTTGTCATCTCCCATAAAAGCCTTCGCAAAGGCCGCAAACATTTTTTCACCTAAATCACCGTCTGCTTGCGTAAAATACAGGGGCTTTTTCTTTGCACTTGCCATCATACTGTCAAGCCACTCTTGCGCGGTGCCGTCTTCGCCACCTAGGCAATGAACGTGTATGTTTACCCCAAGAGCAAGGCATTCTTTAAGGGTAAAATCCACCATGAATTCGTGTAATTGACAAGCCCCTTGAGCGCCTAAATGCGGTATGAGACGTGTTTTTACTTTTCCACATTGCGGAAAACGTGTGAGCAGTACCAGCGTTTCGTCTGACATATTAGCGCTTTGCATTCTTTGGTGTGCGCTTTAGTTGAAATTCCATTATGCACTTAAATATCTTCGCAATAAATGGCGTAAAGCGTTTTTTGTTGTAAGCCTGCGCTACTTTTTGCACAGCAGAAGCTTGTGTTGGATAAGGATGTATTACCCCAGCAAGCTTGCCAAGGCTAAGACCCGTTGTCATGGCAGTTGTTATTTCGCTTATCATTTCGCCGGCGTGAGAAGAAACTATGGTGGCACCTAAAATTTTGCCGCTTTTTTTCTTCGTCATAACTTTTACAAAACCTCGTGCTGAACGATCGGTGAGGGCGCGGTCATTTTCGGCCATGTCATATTTATAAAAATCTACTTTTAAGCCCTGTGCTTGCGCATCCTTTTCATACATTCCCACATGCGCAATTTCCGGATCAGTATAAGTGCACCAAGGAATGTGCTGAGCGCTGAGTTTTTTTCGCGTGCCAAGTAAGGCATTTTGCACAACTATTTGTGCAGCCACATCGGCAGCGTGTGTAAATTTTAGCTCCATGGCGCAATCACCGGCGGCGTAGATGTGTGTAAGATTTGTGCGTAAATAATCGTCCACAATAATACCCTTGCGCGAATCAAAAGCAATGCCCACCGTGTCCAAACCTAGGTCTTGCACATTAGGCGCCCTGCCAAGCCCCATAAAAATTTTATCAACAACTAAAAAATGCTCTTGCCCGTTCTTATTACGCACACAAGCTTTAATTTTACCATTTTCTAATTTTTCTGCATAGATAAGCTCGGAATTCGTATATACGTCAATATTCTCTTCTTGAAAAACTTCTGCCAAAATAGCAGAGGCTTCTTTATCTTCGCGGGGCAAAAATTGACCGCGCAGGGCAATGCTTACTTGTGATCCCAAGCGCCTAAAGGCCTGCGCAAGTTCACAACCAATGGGCCCGCCACCTAAAAATAACATGTGCTCCGGTAAGGATGTGAGGTTAAAAACATTTTCATTTGTGAGAATGCTATCGTCGTCAAGAGCAAGACCTGATATAGACATGGACACGGGTCGCGCACCTGTGGCAATCACAGCTTTACGAAAGCGCAAGTCTTGCCCCTGTACATTGATAGTGTATGGGTCGGTAAACACACCGCGCCCCAAAAACACATCCACACCAAGCTTGCTAAAGCGCTCCACCGAATCCACAGGGCTTATGTTTGCGCGAATGCGACGTAATTCTTGCATCACTGTTTCAAATTCTTCCGGCTCAACATTGCGTTGCTTTAAACCAAATGCCGAAGCTTTTCGCATGTCTGCGGCTAATTTTGCAGGACGTATAAGGCATTTTGAGGGCACACAACCCACATTTAGGCAATCACCCCCCATAAGATTTTCTTCCACAAGAGCCACCTTGGCACCCAAGGCAACAGCAATGGCAGCACTCACAAGGCCGGCAGAACCTGCACCCAACACCACAAGATTATACATGGGAGCAGCCTTAGGATTTTCCCATTGGGGTGGATGTACATTGTTTAAAAGCGTTTCATTATGTGTATCCATTGGAAAAAGTTTCATATATTAATCCTTTAAGATAAAGTGCATATTGCCACGGGCAGCACCGTGACATTTTTCATTAAGCTCATCAATACCGACTCATAAACTGAGTGTATGCTCCTTTGCGCTAAGAGCTTGTAATTGAAGCAAATATTGTTCCAAAGATGCTGTGGCATTTGTGAGAATAAGACAAGAGAACATAAGCTCTACAAGGTAGATTAGCAAATGTCTTCACGGTGGGCAAGTCGCAGTGGTGTGAAAATATATATTAACAGGCTATTGGTGATTTGTTGCTAATTGCAGAAACGCAAGTATTTTTATTCCTTTGGTTTCCATATTTCATATTGTTCTTCAGGCCAACTTCCCTTCATACTTTCTATAGGCGATGTGCTAAGAAGCTCATAACCTTCTGGAAAAGGAAGACCTATTTCTTTCAATACAGCAGCAGGCATATGCCTTGGGCCATCTTTGACCGGCTTGATAATCCAAGCCTTTTTCAAATCTTGCGATGACGCAAAAGACATAATTGAGGGATACATTTCCCTCGCTGTGTAGCGCTCTTGAATTTGCCAAGTACCTTCCATTTTAAATCCATCAAGCAAGAATAAACTTCCTGACGTATTAAAAGAAGTATTTATAAGAGGATTTCCAGCTTGCCACCCATGATCCTTGGCAGTTTTTTGAAACCATTCTACAAACAATTTACGTTCGGCATGTACATATATGGGGTGAGTATTGGGCTTAAGTTCTACGGGCTCTGTTAGTTCCCACAAGGCATAATCATTGTGCCTAGTAGGTTCAAATATGGAATAAAATAAAGAGCATAAAGTGGAACAGCATAGAATAATTGCCAAGCCTGGCAAAACAATATCTCTGCGACTAGGCTTCATACCCATGCAAAGACTAACAATACTTAAAGATAATAAAACAAGAGATTCTGACGCCTTGTATTCAAAATTGGTATTAGTTCCAGCATGAAACATAAAAATTGAAGCAAAGAAAGTGAGTGATAAAACCATGGCAAAACGGGCATGCTGCCATGATTTGCGCCATAAAACCAAAGCAATGCATAGCATTACAAGCAAGGGCCAAAGTATTAATGCTATAGTATAATTAGCAATCCAAACATATGAAGTCACAAAAGAAATGCAAATTATAAGGCCGCAAACAATCACAGCCAAACGATATTTTTTCTTATGTGTTGCCCAAAGCGCCATAGCCCACAAGGGCCAAGTGGCAAGCACAGTACCATATATGGGGAAAAAATAATCCACATAAAAACTTAAGGTATGCTTAAAGTCATACGAAGAGTCCATGAGCTTGGCATTACCTAGTAATTTATCAATAGTATCAATGCCATCCGATATAATAAAAAGATATATTACAAGCATAATAACAGCTGAAATACCAGCAAAAATTATATCTAAAATGCGCTGTCGTGGGGTTTGGGCGCCACTACAAAAATATAACCACATGCAAGCAATAAGCCCCATGCCAGCACTTGTTGTTGCTTTTCCAATAAATGCCAACACCCCAAAAAAAGCTAAAAGCAATAAAACCCCAATCTTCAGATATTTATTCCATGTAGACATTGAAAGCACATGGCCTTTAGCATAAGGCCTACATAATAATGTATAAAAAATTAAAGATGTTATTATACCAAAAATACCCACCAAAGCTACGGTATTATAGCTTGCTGTGGGTAACCATAGGGTATAATAGCCAAGCACGCTGACCCAAAGAGCAAAAAATAAAGCGCCATACATCCAGCATGAAAACCTGACATGACGCTTACACAAAAGCAAAAAGCTTATAACCAGCACACTTGCTGCAACAATTAATGACAAAAAGGTGAAAATTCTAAACAGATGCAAATCTTGCTCTAAGGCCATAAATATGGGGTGCAGAAAAGACCCAAAATTAGACACTATGGTAAATAAGCGCTCGGGATAGGTGATGCAATAAATATACATGCTCTCGTCATTTAGATTAAATCCCTTGTCTAAATTTAAGTACACAAGCAAGAATAAGCCCATGGCAAATGCTAAGCTCACAAAAAAACTTAAGCGCACCCAACTGTCTTTACTTATGGAATAAGATGTAAAAATTGATTTAACCATGGACACAAAGCACCTCCAGTTCTCTTAGCTGGCCATTGAAGCTTAAAAGCTGTTGAAAATTACTATTTTGATGTATGGTAAAAATATTTTTCTAAATTGACTTTTGCAACAGGCTGCTAATGCATTTCATAAAAACTTTGCGTGCTTTATTATATGTTTTTGGCATATGTCAAGTGACAAAATTTATTTTTTAAGCTGCTTCCTCCATAAAAAACAAAAGTTACCAAAAAAACCGTAAAGCCATGCGAAATCAGAATGCCGTGAAATTTGCTTTTTTTTGACTTCTATACTATAA